>JBCCFX010000016.1:0-30513 GCA_039029515.1 Planctomycetota bacterium | reverse complement strand
GGTGCACCTATCAACTGCAACCCGAGCCTTCGGCGAAGACGCCTCAGACTCGGCGTTCTTTGCGGATCCGACACTTCGCAGAGCTCAGTGTCGGCGTGGCTAAAGCGCTGCGGGTTCGGAGAACCCGCCCTACGGGGCCTCCATGGCGCAGCGATCAGCCCACAGCCCATAGCCCATAGCCAAATGCCTTCTTATTTCGGTGCGAGTCGTGCGCGGAGTGCCGGCTGCGGGTTGCCGAACACATCGGGGACTTCCGTCGGTACGAATTCATTCCGCGTCAGTTCATACGCCTGAAACTGGTGCCGGAAGTCGCGTTCTCGGAAGAGCGGCTTGTAGCAGCCGGTCATGCCGAGCATTGCTGCGATCAACACAAGTCCGGTGATGCTGGTGGTTCGCGTTCGGAATCGCGGCGCTCGGTCAGCCATGGGAGGGAGTATATCGACCGTCGTCATCGTCGGCTGGTAAGGTCGATGCTGCGATCATCAGCGAGCGTATTGCCCGTTGTGGCATCGACAAAGACCGCTCGAACGACGGCATCATCGCGAAGCAGGTCGGGTTCGACGGTGATGGGCAGTTCGAGCGTGTAGTGCGTCCCGGTGAAGCTGGATCGGTAGGACGCTCGCACCGCGACGGGATCGAAGGTCTGCCGGCCGATGGTGACGGCGTCGCGATCAGTCGGGAGGATCGCCGCAGACACGGTGATCTCGCCCACGATCTGCATGAACCGGCCGCGTCCATCGATCGGCATGATATAGGCGAGCAGCGTATCGACCGTGCCATCGCCATCCATGTCGCGGACGTGGCTGAGTCGGCTGAGCTCGATCTCGACGACGTGCGGCGTGGCGGCACGGACGGTTTCGGGTTCGGCGTCGACGTCGCGGCGGACATCGCGGGTAAGTTCGGTTTCCAGTTCCCGATTGCGTCGCTGGAGGTCATCAACGCGATTTCGGAGATCCAGGATGTCCCGACGGAGTTGGTCGTTCTCCGTGGATAACGCGGGCGTATCGCAGCCAGCGAGCAGGAAGGCGAAGATCAACATCGAGACGCGACGGACCATGGGCGTATTGTACCGGATGGGAATCGCCGGTCGCCGATGACATCCGCGGCAGCGATTCACGAAGAACAGTACGCGGAGGTCTCGGAGTCTTGAACAGGATGCGGCAGGATCGAGCATGGTGACCCGAGTTCGAATCGTGAATATGGCCACGGATGGCGCATCGCAGGCCCGGCAGGCATGGGCGGTTGCACAGCGTCAGCCTTCGTGGGTCACGAAAGTGGCGGCGGTGACATTCATGCTTGTCATTGCGTTGCCGCTCCTGCTGTTGCTGGTTCTGGCGATCGCGATGGCGGTTGTCGTATTCATCGTGCTGGGATTGGTGGCGGCGGTGGTGCGAGGCGTCCGCGGCGTGCTCCCCCGGCAGGATGGCCGGGAGAATGTGGTGGTGCGGAGGCGGGAGTAGCGATTGGTGACTGGTGATTGGCGACTTGTGACGACGATCGAGTCGCCAGTCGCCAGTCGCCAGTCGCGATTCGCTCTTCGCTTCCTGTGCACGACTTTCCATGGTGGACCGATGGCGGCCGGGTGTTCGTAGGATGCCTGGTGCGGGATTGATCTCGTTGCCGACACGCCAGAAGGCGATGCGGCTCGACGATCGCAGACTGACTTCGGAGGTTGGCGCATGGGTTTCGTGCATCTGCATCTGCACACCGAATACTCATTGCTGGACGGCGGGAACAAGATTCGTCCGCTCGTCGCGCAGGTGAAGAAACTCGGCATGGATGCCGTGGCGATTACTGATCACGGCAACCTGCATGGCGCGGTTGAGTTCTACTCCGCATGCCGGAAGGAAGATATCAAACCGATCCTCGGGATCGAAGCGTACGTTGCACCGCTGGACCGTACGGTGAAGCGCGCGACCGGCGTGGCCGATGGCGGTTTTCACCTCGTGTTGCTCGCGGAGAACAACACCGGCTGGCGCCACCTGTTGAAGCTGAGCAGCGATGCATTCCTGACAGGCTTCTACTACAAGCCGCGGATGGACAAGGCGACGCTCGCGCAATGGTCGGAAGGCGTGATTGCGATCAACGGCCATCTCGGTTCATCGATTGCGCATCACCTGACGCAGTACGAATCGACGAAGGACGAAGCGCACTACGATGCGGCGCGCGAAGAAGCGATCTGGCACGCGGAGACGTTCAAGCCGAACGCGGATGGCGGGCCATGCTTCTACCTCGAGTTGCAGCGTCATGATGTGATCGAGCAACAGCGCATCAACCCGCACATCATTCGTCTCGCGAAGGAACTGGATCTACCGCTCGTATGCGACAACGATGCGCATTACCTCCGTCACGAGGATTGGGATGTGCACGACACGCTGTGCTGCATCTCGATGGGCAAGACGAAGGATGATGATTCGCGGCTGAAGTACTCACGTGACCTGTACGTGAAGTCGCCGGAAGAGATGGCGCAGCTCTTCGCGTCGGATGTGCCGGAATCACTGGAGAACTCAACGCGGATCGCGGCGCGATGCAATGTCGAGTTGGATTTCGACGCCAATCACGCGCCGGTGGTCAAGGTTGTCAGTGCGTACGACACGCTGCCGACAAGCCCGGCGGAGGCGCTCACACTGATCGATGCGTTCGAGTGCGAGCATCCGGTCGGGTCGACGGCGTGGTTCAAAGCATTCTGCGGTCAGTTCTCCCTTGAACCGTACGACAGCGAGAACGACACGGCGTCGGAAGATGAGTTGAAGGCGCAGTGTGACGGCGCGCTGCGCATGCTTTCGGAAGCGGGCGCGATCTGGCGCTACGGTCGAGACGGTGTGGACGACGACAAGCGTGCGCGGCTGGATCGCGAACTGCGCATTCTCGCGGACAAGTTGATCAGCGCGTACTTCTTGATCGTGTGGGACTTCGTGAACTGGGCGCGGCAACTCGACATCCCGTCGATGGCGCGTGGTTCGGGTGTCGGCACGATGGTCGGGTTCGTGCTCGGCCTGTCGAACGCGTGCCCGGTGGAATATGGTCTGCTCTTCGAGCGTTTCACCGACCCGGATCGTACTGAGTATCCCGATATCGATATTGATATCTGTCAGGATGGTCGTGCGGCGGTCATCAACTACGTCCGCGAGAAGTACGGTCACGTTGCGCAGATCATCACGTTCGGACGATTGAAGGCGAAAGCGGCGATCAAAGACGTTGCGCGTGTCAACGGTCTGACACCGCAGGATGGCCAACGTCTTGCGAACCTTGTTCCCGATGAGTTGAACATCACGATCAAGGCGGCGCTGGAGAAGGATGCCGAATTCCGCGCTGAGGTGGAGGGAAACCCGACATCGCGGCGCATCGTGGAGACAGCGCGGGCGCTGGAAGATCACGCACGCCACGCGGGCGTGCATGCCGCAGGTGTTGTTGTCGCCACGCAGCCGCTCGACAACATCGTGCCGTTGTGTAAGGCATCGGGCAACGACGACATCGTGACGCAGTGGGACGGTCCGACGTGTGAGCGCGTCGGGTTGCTCAAGATGGATTTCCTCGGCTTGCGCACGTTGTCGACGATTGAACTCGCGAAAGCGCTTGTGCGCGAGACGCTGCCTGAGGATGTCATCTGGCGCGCAATCGGTCGCGAGGTGAACGATGGCGGCGCGCATCCACTTGACCTGGAGCGCCTGGAGTACACGGATCAACGTGTGCTTGATCTGTTCCGGCGCGGTGACACGGCCGGCATCTTCCAGTTTGAATCCGGCGGCATGCGCAAACTCCTGATGGAGATGCAGCCTGACCGCCTGGAAGATCTGATCGCAGCGAATGCGTTGTTCCGTCCGGGTCCGATGGACCTCATTCCGGATTACTGTGCGCGCAAGCACGGCACGCAGCAGGTGCCGACGGTTCATGAGATCGTCGATGGATTCACCGCCGAAACATACGGCATCATGGTGTACCAGGAACAGGTCATGCAGATCGTGCATAACCTCGGCGGTATTCCGTTGCGTGCGGCGTACTCGTTGATCAAGGCGATTAGCAAGAAGAAAGAAAGCGTCATTTCGTCGAACCGCGAGATGTTCATCGAGGGTGCGAACGAACGCGGTCTCGACAAGCAGAGCGCATCAGATCTGTTTGAACTCATCAAGAAGTTTGCGGGATACGGCTTTAACAAGAGCCACTCGACGGGCTACGCGATCGTGGCATATCAGACCGCCTATCTGAAGACGTACTTTCCGAATCAATACATGGCCGCGGTCTTGTCGTACGAGAGCCAGAAGAAGAAGGTCGAAGATTGGGTTCCGTATCTCGATGACTGTCGGCGCACGGTGTTCCCGGATCACACCGAGGCGCAGCCTCATCTTGGTGTGGAAGTTCGGCCGCCGGATATCAACACATCGGCATCGACATTCACGGTGGTGTTCAGCGATGACGAGGCGCACGATCACCTGCATGGTCACGTACGCTTTGGCCTGAGCGCGATCAAGGGTGTCGGTGCATCATCGATCGGCCCGATCATCGAAGAGCGCGAAGCGAACGGTACGTTCACTTCGATCTTTGACTTCTGCGAGCGCGTGTCATCGCGCACGCTGAACCGAGCGGGCGTCGAAGCGTTGATCAAGAGCGGCGCTTTCGACACGGTGCATTGCGCGGCGGATCGCGCGGCGATGTGCGCAGCGCTCGATGATGCAATTGCCGCAGGTCAGACCGTGGCCGAAGATCGCCGGCAGGGCCAGATGAATATGTTCATGGGTGGCGACGCGAGCGAGGCACCAGTAGAAACCGTGGTGTCGACGGAAGAGCGTCCGTTGCCAAGTGTGCCGGCGTGGGACCAGATGGATCAGTTGGCGCACGAGAAGGAAACGCTCGGATTCCATGTGTCTGGCCATCCGCTGGATCGATTCGAACGCGACATCATGGAATACACGACGGTGACGACGCGCACGCTGGCCTCGAAGAAGCAGGATGCGACGGTCATTCTCGGCGGTATCCTCAGTCGTGTCCGGGTAACGCAGGTGCGCAACGGTCGCAGTGCGGGCCAGAAGATGGCGATGATCACCGTGACGGACCGGCATGGTCCGCTCGATGGCGTGGTGTTCTCGAACGTGTTCAGTCAATATGCGGCGAGTCTCGTGGTCGATGACATCGTATTGCTGGTGGGTCGTGTTGATCTCGAGCGCGGCGAGCCGCAATTGCTGGTCGATCAGGTCATCCCGATGGCGCACGCAGCGCGGCATCTGGCGCGACGGATCGACATCACGTTTGATGAACGCGCGGTGACCGATGGTTCATCGGTTGACTCGATGCTGCACATGGCCGCAGGCTTGTTGCAGCAATCAAGCGGCGCGCGGGTCGCGGATGGGGGGCGTGCGGTCGATGTGCTTGTACATGTCGTGCGCAGCGGCAAGCGGTACACGCTTCGGCCGCGCAATCTGCGGGTGATCGCGGATGGTGTACTGGTCGACCGATTGGAGCAGGTGGTCGGGCCGGCGGGCGTGCGCGTCGTGGGCGGCCACGTTCCGGTGCGTGAACGGAAGAAGTCGTATCGGCCGCGTCAGGCGTCGATGGCGGATGCGTGATTGATCAACCGCCGGGACACGGTCCGAATTCGTTGATGACGACGAGCAGATCGTCGATATTGATGACGCCGTTGCCGATCGTTCCATCGCCGTTGTCCGGGGCGAGATCGCAGAAGCATGATTCCGGTGCGGGCGGGCACATGCCGAACGTGTTGATGACCCCGAGGACGTCGTCGATGTTAACGACGCCGTTGCCGATGGTGCCATCGCCGTTGATCGGCGAGCAATCGGCAATGCACTGATCAGGATCGATGGACGATCGTTCGAGAGCGCCGAGATCGACGATCGAGTTCGAGATCCGAATGGCACCCGCGGCATCGAGCGGCAGCGGTTCAATCACGTTGCTATCGTCATCGACGTCGAGCACATCGGCGGGAAGCGCATCGTTGTTGCCAACGTTGAGGCATGCTGAAGCGGACGACAGTGCGAAATCCGATTCGGCGGCGTTTTCGAACATCGGGCTGTCGATCACGATGCCAAGACCGCCGGCGCCAGGCCAGCCACCTTCAACACAGCTGAAGTTCACGACTGGATCCGCGAGCGACGAGAAGATCTGCGAGGACGTGTCGCGCGGACCACTATCGAGGTTCGCCCAGAGGATGGAATTGGTAATGGTCGGGTCGACGCCGGTGATGAACACGCCGCCACCTTCGAGACCGGCCTGATTACCGAACAATGTGCAGTTCGTCATGGTTGTCGATGACGCGAAGAACGTATGGACGGCGCCGCCCAGCGTGGTGGCGGTATTGCTGTCAATGATGCAGCCGACCGCTTCCAGGTCGCTGGCTTCGACATAGATTCCGCCGCCTTCGACCGCTTTGTTGCACGTGAGCGTGGTGTTGACGAGGACGGCATCGGCATCGAGGTCAAGGTAGATGCCGCCACCTTCATCGATCGCTTCGTTGTCTCGAATAACGCAGTCGCGCACGCGAATGTCAACCTTGTCTTCACCGTGAATCGCGCCGCCGTCCGCGGATGCGACGTTGTCAAACACACTGCAGTTCACAAGTTCAAGGATGGCTTCGCTTTGGCCCGCGATCGCGCCGCCGTCGATCGCGAGGTTGCCGGCGAAAAGGCAATCAACGAAGGTCGCGCTGCTCAGGGCGGCGACGGAGACAGCTCCGCCACGGGCTGCTTCGTTGTTTCGGAATGCGCAATCGATGAACGTCGGGCTTGCGTTGCCAAGGCATGCGACGGCGCCGCCGCTGCCGGACGACGCGTTGGCAATCAAAGTGCAGTCAATGAACGTGGGTTGCGCGCCGTTGATGAAGACGGCGCCGCCGATGGTGCTCGAGCCGCCACCGATGGTGAAGCCCTCGACGATGGCGTTCTCGTTCTCGCCGGATGTGAACGTGAACGCGCGATCATTCAGGATCGTCACGTTGATGGTGGTGAACGCAGAGCCATTGGCGCCACGGAGCGTGATCTGCTTGCCGTGAAAATTGATTGACTCGCTGTAGACACCGGGCAGGACGAGAATGATGTCGCCATCGACGGTGTTGACGTCATCGATGGCGGCTTGAATAGACTCGCCGGGGTTGATGAGCTTGAACTCAGCCCGCGCGATGGGGCAGAGCAGACAGATCAGCGCGAGCGCGCTCCCGAGTTGGCGTCGAGTGCCGATCAAAGTCTGCGTTCTTTCTCCTGTGGTCCGAAATCAGGGAGTGGGACAAGGACCGAATTCGTTGATGACCGCGATGAGGTCATCGATGTTCACGATGTTGTTGCCGAACGTGCCATCGCCGTTGTCAGGCGCGCCGTCGCAGGGGCCGCCGAGCTCGTCGAACGAGTTGATCACGGCGATGAGGTCATCAATGTTCACGACGCCGTTGCCGTAGGTGCCGTCACCGTTGTCCGGCGCGCAGTCCTGCGGGCAGAGCACGACAGGGATCTCGATGTCCATCGTCCATGCGAGGGCGACATCCCAGGGTTCGCCCGAGCCGCCGCTGCCACGGCTGACGAACAGCAGGTAATCGCCGGCGATGAGGTTGCGGAGATGGAGAAGTTCAATGTTGTCGACAGCGCTTTCGCTCACGACGTTGCCAGACTCAAACACACCAAGGCCATTGTCGCCGACAAGGAAGTCGAGTCCGCCGCTGTCGTTGAAGCGTGCGAGTTCAAGGTTGATGTCCGTCGTGTTCGGGATGGTGAACCCGCTGCTGAGGCGTCGGTGCCAGGTTGCGGCGAACGATGCTTCGCTTGCGGTGGCCGGCACATCGAATCGGTAGAGATACGTCTCGCCGAGGCCCATCGTGGCGAGATCCCAGCCGATGTTCGAGACGTTGGCTTCGCTCGGGAATGCGGTTGATGCGTCTTGTTCACCGGCAAAGATCATGAGGTGTGACTGATCAATGTCCGGCACGCCGGCGCCGAAGACGTTGTCGAGCGGACGCGCAGTCACGCCGCGCATGGTGCCGCTCGTCGCAGGATTATTCGTCCAACTCGCGTTGCGGGTCGCGCCCGCGAGGAGGATGGCCTTGATGACTTCCGAACGCTCCGCGTTGGCGAGCGTCGGATTGCCCGGTACTTCGCGCACGGCGTCGATGAGCAGGGCGCAGCATGCGCTTACGATCGGCGTGACGAAACTCGTCAGGCTTCCATCGACGACCAGTTCCGGCTTCATGCGGCCACTACCGTCCACGGCGCCAGATGTATCGACCGATATGTGATTCCCGTTGGCGAGACCCACCGCGATGCCGTTGTAACTCCAGGACGGCAGCGGCAGCCCATTCTGCCCGGCGTTTGGGACGCCGTTGATCATGAGCACGTCATCGCGCGCAACAACGCCGTCAAGGCGACGGAGGATATCGTTATCAACGCTGGTTGCCGCTGCCCATGAGTTGTTGAAGATCTTGATGCCACCCGGCGCGACCAATGGGTCATTGGCGGTGCCGACATTGAGGTAGCCACTCGTGAGCCAGTTCACGGTTTCCCAGATGTGCACGGTCGGAATGTCGGGCGTGATGCTGAGTGTTTCGCCGTACATGCGATACGCGACATTGCGCGCGTGATCGGAGAACGTGGCGGGCCCGCTCATCTCGATGAACGTGATGCCGAGGTTGACGAACTGACCATCGGTCGGCGCGACGCTGTAGCGACCGGGGATGTTGTTCTCATTGGATTCCACCTGGCCGACGACGACATTGGTGCCATCGGGAACACTACCGCCAAGGCGGGCTTCCAGTGCCGGGTAGTTCACTTCCTCACCGACAGGTGCGGCAAGCGTGGTAGGCGCGATCGCGGTGAGTGCGATGGCGGCGATCGATGGTCCGAGAATATGGCGTGTCACTGATCCCTCCAGAACGCCCCCCAACAGGGTGAAACAGAAGCGTCCGAGGAAACAGTAGCCGGGAAAAGGGCTGATTCAACCGCTTTGCGGGAAACCCGAGGCGTCGGTGATCACGTTTGGCTCTCCGGAGGCTGGAGACGCGATTCGTCGCTCGATCTCTGCGAGGAGCCGGCGTTCGAAGTCCGTATCACGGGAGGTCGTGGTCCACCATTCGCCGGGCAGGAGCTCCTCGCCCTGATTCGGTGGCCCTGATCGAGTTTCCGATGACATCTGCCGCGACCATGTGCTCCGTCGTTGACCGGGGCGGGACACCTGCTGGAGATAGACCCAGACACGAAGCTCCAGGGTCCGATCGGTCCGGGTGCGATCGATTGAATCGATATCGCCGATGGCCACGGCTGGGCCTGCGAGCAACGCATCAGGATCGCCGGTCCCGCTGAAACCCACGGGTTCGAACTCGAATCTGACGAAGCGTCGGTGCTGCGAAAGCGTGTGTTCGACCGCCTGAGACAGCGATGAGATATCGCTGCTCCATGGTTCGAGCACGGATGCGGCGATCCGCGGTCTCGTCTCGATGACGCCGCCTCGTCGATCCAGCAACTCCGCGGTCATGCCGGCGTCACGAGCCGTGGCGAGGGCGACATCGAACGCCCGTCCGTACTCGGCAGGTTCGACGGTCAGCACCGATGGGCCTTCCGGGGTGCTTGCACAGCCAATGAGCATGATCAATGAGAGTGCGAACGCGGCGAGTCTGCACATGACGGGAGTCTACATTGGCTGACGTGGGAATCTGGGAAATTGACATGATTTGGCGTGTAACCACCGTTTGAGCGGCGATTCCGGACGTTCGGCGCGGATCAAAGTGCCTGAAATCACAAGGTCATTGCACCGAGGCGCTCGAATCGGCGTAGTGTTTATCGCAAGAGGATGGACTCCGGCGATCTGTGCGAATCGCCGGGCCTGTTAAATCAGGAGTGAAGGGGACCATGGGAAAACAAGCCCTGAGCGCGATCGGTGGTTTGAGCCTTGCCACTTTTGGATGCGTGACGTTTGTTCTGGCGGGCCCGCGCGACGGCGATCCGCCGAATCAGCGTCAGTTGCCTGCGACCCTGGAAGACTTCTTCCATCCGGGCACGCAGCCTGACCCGACGTTGTCATTCGATCAGATTCTGCCATCGAGCAATTGTCGCTCGTGTCACGGCGGGTACGACGGTGAGTCACCGTACGAACCGTGGGATGCGTGGACGGCATCGATGATGGGACAGTCCGCGCGCGACCCGATCTGGAAGGCCGCCGTCGCGATTGCCAACCAGGATGTTGCGAACGGTGGCGAATCATGCATTCGTTGCCACGTGCCGCGCGCCTGGCTCAGTGGTCGCTCGACCCCGACCGACATGTCGGCGTTCGAAGAAGACGATCTTGATGGCGTGACGTGTCACGTGTGCCACCGCATCGTTGACCCGATCGCTGATCCGGACAATCCGATCGAAGACACGCAGATCCTCGCCGATCTTGAGTTGATGGATCTCGTGCCCGAGTTCACCGGCAACGCGCAGTATGTGTTTGATCCGATGGACACGCGTCGCGGCCCTCGTGACGACATTGCTCAGAACATGCACCCGGCACCGATCCTCGTGTCGCCGCACCATCGCGAATCACAAATGTGCGCGACGTGCCACGATGTGAGCAATCCGGTGTTCACGCTGCAGCCCGATGGCTCTCATGCGATCAATGCATTCGGTGAGGAATCACCGACGCAGAACCCGCATGGCATGATGCCGGAGCAGCGCACGTACAGCGAATGGTTGAACAGTACGTTTGCGACGACCGGCGTGCAGCTTGACGGTCGTTTCGGCGGCAACCATCCGACGGGCGTGATGAAGTCCTGCCAGGACTGCCACATGCCTGACCGGTTCGCCGGTGCGTGCTTCGCCTCGCCGTTCCCGCCGTTCTTCCTGCGTGAAGACACCGCTGAGCATGCGTTTGCCGGTGCCAACACGTGGGTCGTCAACGCGATCAACGCCGAGCTTGGTTTCGCCGCTGGTCTTACGGATGAACTTGTCGAAGCGGCAAACGCTCGCGTGTTTACGATGCTTGAGAACGCGTCGGACATGATGCTCCGTCAGGAAGGCAGCATGCTCCGAGCCCGCGTGATTAACTACACCGGTCATAAGCTGCCGACCGGCTATCCGGAAGGTCGCCGGATGTGGATCAACGTGCGCTACCTCGACGGCGAAGGTCTGCTCGTCGGTGAACACGGTGCGTACGATCCCGTTAGTGCTGACCTGACGACGTCGGACACCAAGGTGTACCAGATGAAGGTTGGCTTCGACACCGCCGTCGCGGACGCGACCAACCTGCCGGAAGGCGAATCCTTCCACCTGATTCTGAACAACAAGGTGTTCTCCGACAACCGAATCCCGCCGATCGGATTCACGAACGCCGGCTTCGAAACGATTCGCGCTGAGCCAGTCGCGTACACCTACGAAGATGGTCAGTACTGGGATGACACCCTGTATCCGGTGCCGAAGAACGCGGTGCAAGCCGTCGTGACGACGTACTACCAGACGACATCCAAGGAATACATCGAATTCCTCCGCGACACCAACACGACGACCACCGATGGCGACTACGCATACCAGCTCTGGGAAGAGCATGGCAAGAGTATGCCCGCCGTCATGGATGCCAAGGTGATCGACCTCGGCGAGTTCCTCACGGGCGACATCAATGGCAACGGCATGGTGAACATCGATGACATCGTTCGGGTCATCAATGCGTTCGGTCCGTGCCCGCCGCCTGAATTCTGCCCGGAAGATGTGGTCATCAACGAGGTGGTGAACATCGACGACCTGCTCGCGGTGCTCAACAACTTCGGGATATGATCAGACCGTTCCCGGTCGACAATCAATGACGTTTCTGACCATCGCCGGTACTATGCCGGCGATGGCTGTTTCAACGTCATGCCGACATCTGCTGGGTCTGGATGGCCTTCCCGTCGACACCATGCGCGCGCTGTTTGATCGAGCCGAGCACTGGCTGCCCATCGCGAAAGGCGATGCGCCGCCGGTCGATCTCCTTCGTGGCTCGATCGTGGCCAATGTCTTTCTCGAAGACTCGACGCGAACCCGATTGAGTTTCACCATCGCAGCACAGCGTCTCGGCGCGGCGACCGTCGATCTGACCGGCAGCGGCTCCAGCGTCAGCAAGGGTGAGTCACTCCTCGACACCGCGATGAACGTGGCCGCAATGGGCGTCAATGCCATGGTCGTGCGCTGCACGCCGGCAGGCGGACCCATGCAGATCGCCGACCATGTCACGATGCCGGTGATCAATGCCGGCGATGGGGCGCATGAACATCCGACACAGGGATTGCTCGACGTTTTCACGATGAAGCAGCGGTTCGGCACGATCGACCATCTGCGCGTGGCGATCGTCGGCGATATTGCGAGCAGTCGGGTCGCACGATCCAACATGCATGCGCTGACGTCGGTCGGCGCGCACGTGATCCTCGTTGGCCCGCCTGAACTCGTGCCGGATGACCTTGCGTCAATCACCGATGGACCGGGGACGGTGGAGATTGCTCACGATCTCGATTCGGTGCTTTCGCAGGTGGATGTGATCATGATGCTGCGCGTGCAATTCGAGCGGCACGAGGGGAAGGCGTTGTCGCCGGACTATCGGAATCGCTTCGGTCTGACGGCGGCACGTGCCGACCAGTTGCCCGAGTCGGCGATCGTGATGCATCCCGGGCCGATGAATCGTGGGCTGGAGATCGAATCGGATGTCGCGCACGATCCGGTGCGGAGCGTGATTCTCGATCAGGTCACCCATGGTGTGGCGATGCGGATGGCCGTCCTCGAGTGGGTTATGGGTGACCAGCGCGGGGCATGAGCTGGCGATGATCCGGCTCTGAGCGGACCGGTAACCCGCCGAAGCCGCATGTCTGCGAATTCCCCGTCAGTCTGCTGAATCTCAACCGCCAAAAGCCAACAGCCAGCCTCCCTGTCCAGCCGATAGAATCAGAGCTATGCCTGCGTCAATCAAGGACATACTGCAGATCGAGGTGCCGGTAATTGTTCAGATCGCCGAGCGCGGGCTGTCACTCCATGATGTGACGCACCTGACGCCCGGGGCGATCATTGAATTGCCCAAGAATGCGGATGAGCAGCTCGAGATCCTCGTGAACAACAAGGTGATCGGGAAAGGCCGCGCCGTGAAGGTTGGCGAGAACTTCGGGATTCACGTTCAGGACGTGAACCAGGTGGGCGATCGCATTCAGGCGATGGGCGGCAGTCCGAGCGCATCAGCAGGGGCCGCGCCGTCGTCAGGCGACATGAGTCAGGCAGAGATCGATCGTCTCATGAACGAGGCGACGTAACCCCGCACCGTGCGTGATCGCGACAACGATGATTCGTCGTTGCCGGTCCATGGTGATCACTTCCATGCGAAAGGTTCTGGTCGATGCCGCGTGATATCCCCATCGGGAACGGACGAATGCTCGTCACCTTTGACGAACATTACCGCGTGCGCGATATCTACTTCCCTCGCGTCGGTCAGCCGAACCATACGGACGGTCACGTGCAGCGTTTCGGCGTCTGGGCCGATGGTGCGTTTGCCTGGATCGAGGATGAAGGCTGGGAACGCACGCTGCGCTACAAGCCGGACACGATGGTGACCGAAGTCCTGCTTCGGCACAAAGGACTCGGCCTCGAACTCCTGTGCAATGACTGTGTGCACTTCAATCACACGATTCTCTTCCGTCGGATTCTCGTGACGGATCTGCTTGATCGTCCGCGCAACGTCCGCTTGTTCTTCCATCACGACTTGTCCATCGATGGTTCACCCGTCGGTGACACGGTGAATTACGACCCGTCGTGCGCGGGGCTCGTGCACTACAAGGACGATTCGTACTTCCTCATCAATGGCTGTGATGAACGCAAGTGCGGTATCGATCACTGGGCAACCGGCGCGAAACGCATCGGCAAAGCCGAAGGCACATGGCGCGATGCCGAGGATGGCCATCTGAGCCACAATCCGATTGCGCAGGGTTCGGTCGACTCGACGGTCGGATTCGACCTGTTCCTCAAGCCGCGCGGCTCGAGCCATGTCGTGTACTGGATGATCGCCGGCAACTCGCATGATGAAGTCACCCGGCATAACGATCTCATCTGGCACCGCTCCGCGCGAACGATGATGGAGCGCACGGAAGCGTACTGGCGACTCTGGTCGTGTAAGGAACCGGTTGACTTCTCGCCGTTGCCGGAACCGATTCGTGATCTCTACATTCGCAGCCAGTTGATTCTGCGCACGCAGGTGGACAACGACGGCGCGATCATCGCGGCGAACGATACGGACATCACGCACTTCGCCGGCGATACCTATTCGTACATGTGGCCGCGCGATGGCGCTTTGGTCACGCAGGCACTCGTGCTCGCGGGTCAGGGTGAACTCAGCCGAAACTTCTTCCGATTCTGCGCGAGGGTCATCGAGCCGAAGGGGTACTTCCTTCATAAGTACAATCCGTCCGGCACGCTGGCATCAAGCTGGCATCCGTGGACGATTGACGGTGAGCGCGTGCTCCCCATTCAGCAGGATGAAACCGCACTCGTCCTCTGGGCGCTCCGCAAGCACTTCCTGGTGTTCCGTGACGTAGAATTCGTCAAGGGTGTGTACGGCCAGTTGATTCTCAACCCGGCGAAGTGGATGCTCGAACACCGCGATCACAACGGTCTGCCGTTGCCGTCGTGGGATCTCTGGGAAGAACGGCGCGGTATTCACACGTTCACCGTAGCCGCCACCATTGGTGCGCTGCAGGCCGCCGCAGACTTCGCGCAGGATATGGGCGCGCTGGATCTCGTGGCGCAATTCACCGAAGGTGCGAACCGCATGCGCGGTGCGATGATGCGGCATCTCTGGGTGGAAGAGCAACAACGATTCGCCCGCATGGCGACGCCGATGGAAGATGGCACGTATCGACTCGATATGACCGCCGATAGCGCGAACTGGGCGTTGTTCGCGTTCGGCGCGCTGGAACCGGATCATCCCGCCGTGCTGGCCGAGATGAAGGCATTGCGCGAACGACTCTGGGTCAAGACGCCGGTGGGCGGCATGGCGCGGTACGAGCATGACTACTACCACCAGGTCGAGCACGATGACATTCAGAACGTGCCCGGCAACCCGTGGGTGATCTGCACGCTGTGGGCCGCACAGCACAAGATCGCCACGGCGCAGTCGCTTGAGGAACTTGAAAGCGCGCTGGAAGAGTTGCACTGGACGCACGAACGCGCGTTGCCGTCCGGCGTGCTCGCCGAGCAGTTCCACCCGCACTCAGCCGATCCGATTTCGGTCAGTCCACTCACCTGGTCACACGCAACGTTGATGGCCACGGTGTTGCAGTATCTGCTGAAGCATGCCCAATTCACGGGCCAGCGATCGGGTGTTGTCGCGGAACTCGCGCCGGAGTTGTGAAGCGTTGTTCGTTGTCCGTTTGTCGTTGTCCGTAGGGCAGGCTTTCAGCCCGCCGATGATTGTTGAGCGACGAACGAAGTGTCAACGCGCCGTCAACTGTGAGCCGGGTTCTGTTGAACCCGGCGTGAAGATCGTGCCTCCGGACAACGGTTGACGACCAACGATGAACGGCGGATTGGTACATCCGCCCTCCGAATGCCACGACCCGCGCTGGCGCTTGGGCCTCGCCAAAGCGCTATGGCACCGACCGCACGAATGGCCGGCCGCATTCCGAGCAGACATCGGTGGCATCAACGATGTAGCCGCATCCAAGACATCGACCATCGCGATGACGGTTGATCGTTCGAATGATGCGTAATCGCGATCGGGCGTAACGACAAAGCAGATATGTTGGAATGCCAAGAATGATCGCGTTGGCGATGAGTCCTTGCCAGATCGGGAGGAACGTGAAGGCATATCGTTGCTGAAACGGATCGCTTCCTGGTCGATGGGCGTACGACAGGCAGACGATCCCACGATAGATCGCAGGTCCGCTGGGTTGCAGATAGATCGCCTGGCCGCGAGTCTGGCGAAACGGCCAACCGCTGCGCCGTTCCCGCATATTGACAACGAGTTCTCCGTCATGCCGTAATCCGACGACGGCGAACAGATCAGTTCCGAGCGAACGACTCCACCAGCCATCGGTCTTGGTCGTGTGGAGTGAGGGATCGTACGAATGGAGAATCGCGTCGGCGGGACTATCGGCGTAGACATTCCCGCGAAGAAGCCGATGTGGTCTGTCGTCGTTCGTCCAAACGAGCGCGATCTCTACGAACCATGCCGTGACCAGTCCACAAACAAGTACACGCAGCACTGTGTGAACAAGTGTGCGTCGCGATGGAGGAAGCCAGGTCATCCGCACGATTGTACGCATGTGCCCTTGTGCAGTAACGGCGGGCTGGCAAGCCTGCCCTACATGTGCGATGCGGGGTTCAGCAGAACCCGGCCTACACCGTCCCGAATCCCCAATACCGAATCCCCAATCCCTAGTTCCCAATCCCTTCCTTCTCCCACAGGAACTGGAATGGGCCGCGAAGGCGCGGCGCGAGCAGCGCACAGAGAATGCCGCGCGCGACAGGTTTGCCGAAGCGCAATCCAATTGACAACAGCAGCCAACAGATCGCGACGGCGCCGAGCCAGATCGGAATGCCGAAAAACACCCAATCTTCGTTGTACGACGTGGACTGGTATTCGCGGAACGACGCAGTCCACGTGACACCGATCCAGCCGAACAACACAAGCGCTTCGATCAGGATGAAGTTGAGCAATCGTTTCGCCGGCCAATGCGACAACAGGACGCGCCACGTCACGCCGAGCAGAAACGACAGTGTGAATGGAATCCAGAGCCAAAGCAGAATCGGCCACTCAACCTGCGACCAACCAAGTTCATTCAGCGCCGTCGCCGGCTGGCCGGGCATCGCGGTGTACATGTACTGGTTGTTCATGCGCCACGTCGCGCCGCTGGCGAAGCCTGCGGGCGGTCCGAGCATCAACAGGTTCGTCGCACCAAAAAACGCAACGCTGAAGAGCAGCAGCAACACCGCGCCGGCAGACACGAATCGATTCGTCCAGCGACCTGCGAGCGGATACTCCTGCGGCGCTGCAATCGTGCCGCATTCCGGGCAACGCACGATCAGCATGTTGTAGTGCGGCTCGCGCAGCACCGGCTGTCCCATGAGGTTGTAGCCGCAATCCGTGCAGAATCGATCGCCCACCAGCGACGAGACACGTTCCTCGCGTGCCGATTCGGCGGATGAAGGCAGCGTCGGTGGAGCATCCGATTGATTCTGCGGTTCAGGCATCAGTTCTTGGTCCGTGATTGTCGGATACGGCGTCGGCGCATACGCCAACGATAACGCCGAATAAAGCGTGCGATCATCGTGCCCACAACACCGAATGGTGTGCCGAGCGGTGCGAGCATCAGCAGAATGAGCGCGGCAAGTGTTGCGGGCAATGACCACTGTCGCGCCATCGCTGCCAGGGATTCGGGAATGGTCCGATCCTGATGGTTCGGTTCCCAGTCAAATGTCGTGACACCGGCGAACGCCGACATGAGCGGCAGTTGAATCGCGATCAGCACAATCAGCGACCAGATCATCCACGCGCGAAATGGCTTCCAGTGATCAAATGCGAAGCGCAGCCACGCACCGGTCAGCAGGGCAAACGCGAAGAAGCTGGACGCCATGATCCCGACGACAAATGGCTCATCGCGGATCTCGTTCCAGACTTCGGGAAGCCCGAACGTACAAAACGTGAGATATCCAATCGTCGCGCCGGTCATCGCGGCAAGCATGATGATCTGCAGTACGAGAACCGACAGTGTCCAGTCGAGGCGAAGGAACCACTTCCAGGCCCGAACGATCTCGGGCCGTGTGCGCACCGCCACCGTGGCGCAGGTCGGGCATGTCACGATAGGCAGATCGTAGATCGGCTCGCGCATGACGTGTTCCTGCGCGAGGTCGTAGCCGCATGACTGACACAGATGCGCGCGGGGCATACATGAATAGTACGGGATTCAGTTCGGCGTATTGCAGGAATGCAACGGGAGGTGGAATGTGAGACGAGATCGTGGAGAAGCGGCTGGAACAGGAGCGTCTGTCGGGGCGAATACCATCCCACGCTCTACCCGCTACGTTCTCGCCTCTACTTTCGCCTTTCGACTCTCGACTCTCGCCTTCTACTCTCGACTCTCGACTCTCGACTTTCTACTTTCTTCTCACAACTCGACCATCGCCATGTCCGACTCGACCACATGCGTGATCTCCGGCAGATGGACATCGGTGACGAACATCGACAAGCCGTGCTCGGTGGCAAGTGTCTGACGCATCGCCGTGGGGTTGTACACCGTCGGCGTTTCGCCCGTTCGAACCGCCATGAGGTCGTACGCGATCTGTGCTTCGCTCTTGACGTAGTCAATCGGATCGATCGCACGATCAAAAGCCTGCAGCCGACCGTGAACGTTCTCAAATGTGCCGGCTTTTTCCATCCACGTCGCGCCAGGCAACACCACGTTCGCGCGTGATGTGAGCGTGTTCGGCAGCGTGTCGATGACGACGAGATACGGTTCCTTCAGCGCCTTCACCGTTTCGTCGGTGACCCAGTTGCTCGGATAGTTGCCGGTCACGATCGCGGCGTCGAAATCGTGCTTCGCTGCGGCTTTCAGGTACGCATCCGCATCGAGCACGGTACCGTTCGGCGCCATCGCTTCGAGCACGCGTCGGACGCCGCGAGCGTTCGGCGCCTTCTCGGCGTACATCGTGTAGCCGTCCTTGAAGGTCTGGTCTTCGCCTTCGATCGGAACCGGACCGACGGCAAGCACCGCGTCCGGATTGATGTCGAGCGCCATCTTCGCGAGCGCATACGCATCCTCGCACGACAGCATCGGGCTGACGAGAAGCCCGATCTTCCGAGCACGAGAAAGGCCGTCGATCGCCGCGGCGTACGCGTTGTCGTACGCAACCGCTGCTTCTTCGAGCGCAAATGGCTCATCACCCTTGATCGCCGGCAGCCGCAGCCGTGCATCATCGTGCACGAACGACCAGCCGTAGCGCTGTTCATCCGTGATCCAGTATCGATTCACATCAAGGTTTGCACGTGGCTTGACGCGATAGACCTGGCCCTTGTTGTGCTCGATGGAAATGTTGTCGCCGGAACACGTGAGGCCATCGATACTCGGTGTCTTCTCAAGGAACCAGACGCGCTGCTGGAAGAGGAAGTCTTTATCGAGCAAGGCGCCGACCGGACAGATATCGATGACGTTGCCCGACAGCGGGTTGTCGAGTGCCTTCCCGGGGAATACATCGATCTGCTCCATCGCGCCGCGGCCTTCGACGATCAACTCGCCGGTGCCGGTGACTTCGCGCGTGAAGCGCACACAGCGCGTGCACATGATGCAGCGGTCGGAGTAGAGCAGCACGTGCGGGCCGATGTCCTTCTTCGGCTGCTTGATCTTCTGTTCCGTGAATCGCGCCTGACCTCGACCGTACTGATACGAGTAATCCTGCAGATGGCATTCACCCGCCTGATCGCACACCGGGCAATCCACCGGGTGGTTGATGAGCAGGTATTCCATGACCGCCTTCTGATTGGCGATCGACTTCGGACTCTCAGTCGACACCACCGCGCCATCGATGGCATCGGTGCGACACGTCGGGACGAGCTTGCCGAAGGATTCCAGCTTGTTGTCGTTCCGCGGGTTCGGTGCCCAGACTTCGGCGAGGCAGATCCGGCAGTTCGCCGGTGCCGTCAGGCCGGGGTGATAGCAGTAGTGCGGGATCTCGATCTCATTCTCGAGTGCGACATCGAGGATGGATTTCCCCTGTTCGAATTCGAGTGGCTTGCCGTTAATCGTCAGGGTGGGCATGGATCGGTTCTCGCTCGGTCAGACTTCGTGAATAGTAGCACGGAGTCCCCGACGATGGGTGCCGCGAACCGGCCCGGAATCCCGCCTTGGGCCGCCTGAATTCACCATTCGACCGCTTTGTCGGTGGCGACGAACAGCAGGCACGCCCGAATCTGATCGATGGGCAGACGAAGCAGGTTCGACGCGACATCGCGATACGTGTCGATCTGACCCCGATACCCGTCCACCCGCGATTCGAGGGCCTCGTCATCAACAGGATCTGACTTGAAGTCGATGACCGTCGCGGACACCGGGGTTCCACTCGCATCGAGCGTGACATCGAGACGATCGATCACGCCGCGCTGCACGCCGCCATCAACGAGTCGAGCAAAGGGCAATTCGCGATGGAGCATCGCCCGGTCGTCAGGCCTCGCGCCCCGGCTCAGCGCGTTGCGTACGGCATCGCCTTGCATCATGGGTCGGAACGCGATGATCTGATCGTCCATCCATGCGCGATCATGCCGTGGCATGGCACCGCGCATCGCCGCGCGCAATTGATCATCTGTTGGTGGTTGATCCTCAGACCAGCGCACGCATTCAAACATCGCATGAATCGCGGTGCCGTGATCCAACGCTGTACGATTCACCGGCGCGAGGAGTTGCGCCATGGATCGAGTTGTGTGATGTTCATCGTGGGCAGATGGCGCAGGTACGGCACCGCGCCACCGCGTTGTCGCCGGTGTAATCGTCACCGGCGCACGTCGCGTGAGTGGTTGGACGGGCGTCGTGTCGTGTGCGTCATCCGCAGTTGTCTGGAGCGCATCGAATTCGCCGTCCGCATAGACGGTGACGATGTGCTCACGATGATCCAGGTCGACCGCGGGGTTGCGCAGAGCATCGTAGATCATCCCACTGAACGACGAGGATGGCCGCTTGTCGCTTGGGGGGAAGAGGCACGCGAAGAGGCCCTGTCGAGCGCGCGTCATCGCCACATACAGCATGCACAGGCCTTCACGCACCCGATGATCCGTGTCCGCATCCCAGAACGGTTGGAGTTCCGGGCACTGCGACCGAACCTGCTCGTTCACGACCTTCAAGACACGCGTGATCGGCCCGTCGACGGTGTCACGATGCCGCACGTACCGCGTGCCGGATGACTGACCCTTGAGTTGGCCATCGAGTTCGGGCAGCACGATGAAGTCGAATTCGAGACCTTTGGACTGATGAACGGTCATGACCGTAATCGGTGCTTCGCCCGGCATCGGCGCGTTCGTCCCATCAACATGGCGGAGGAACTCGCGCACGCGCGGTGAGCGTCGGCTGTCAAGCTCTAATGCCATTGCAACCAGTTGTTCCGTCCGGCGCTGTTCCCACGCGGTCAATTGACCTGCCAATGCGCGCAGCCAATCCGCAAGGAGCGATGACAATCCGATCGCCATCATGTCACGCCGGAGCCGATCCGCGAGCATTCGGCGCGCATCCGTATCCGCATGATCAGAAAAGTTCAGATGCGTCCCGAGCGGCGAATGCGCGACGTTGAACGCCGCGATCGTATCGTCCGGGTGATCGATCAGCCGTATGGCATCAAGCATTGCGTTAATCGGCGCGGCGTCCGTCAACGGTCGACCGCCTTTACCGGCGACCGGAAGATCCTGGCCATCCGGCCCGAGTTTGAACATCAGCGTGTTCACTGCCTCGTTCGATCGCGTCAGAATGCCAATGGTCTTGTGTGGAAAGCGTTCATGCAGATCGGTGACGGTCTCCACGCACCATTGCTGACAGGTCTCCGTCCGGATGCGTTTGTAGTCGCGGCCACCGATTTTCGGGCAAACGTCGATGCGCACGACGCCGGGCAGATCGGTCTTCGCTGTCTCATGCGGTTCGAATTGGTCGTCCCACCATGACGCACTCGCAGGCGTATCGGCGAGCGCTGCATTGGATGCGGTGTCCGTGAATACTGCGTTCACGATACGCATGATTGCGGGCGATGAGCGGTAGCTCCGTACGAGGTGGTCGTCCGCAAGGTCTACGCCGGGCGTCAGGTCGAGCAGTTCCGGAACCGATTCAAGTATCGCGCTGGTGGCTTCTCGCCATGCGTAGATGGATTGTTTCACATCGCCGACGACAAAGAGTGATCGATCTGAGTCGGTCTCGCACATCCGATCGAGCAGTGGGCGCAGTGCTCGCCATTGGTCAACGCTGGTGTCCTGGAATTCGTCGAGCATGACATGATCGATAGCGACGCCGATGCGCTGGAGCACACGGTGCATGTCGAGCCGTTGGTGCATCAAGCCGACAAGTGGGGCGAGATCGCTGAACGCAAGCACAGCGCGGCCACGTTTATACGTCCGTTCACGGGCATCGAAGTCACGCATGAGCGCGTATGCGGCGTCGAGTTCGTGCTGCCATTGCTGATATGTCCGCGCGATCGCATGCGGGACAAGTCCGGTGTACGACGCGATCACTTCATCGGGAATGGTACTGCGGTTGTACTTGCCTGCGAGCGCCGAGCCGAGCCCATCGCTCCCGAGGAAATCGACCCAATTGCCAGTCGAGGCGAATTGGACCGCTTCGCTGTGTCGCTTCAGGAATTTCGCATTGACCGCACTGATGTCAACCTCGCGGAGCGCGACGCAGGCCGAAGCAGCATCCTGCTTTGACATCGGCGTGTGCGGACACGGCGGCAGCATCCATGCGGTCACATCCGAATCTCGGTAATACCCGAGCAGCAATGCGATATGAGATTGCATCGCATGCAGCACGCTTCGGTTTGATTGTCCTTTGGTCAGCGCGCGAAGCATGTCGATCAACGATTGTGGATCGTTCTCATCCAGCATGAGGCGCAGTGATTCGTGTTGCACGTCTTCTTCGGCGACCTGATCGAGAATATCCAGATGCGGTGGCAGATCGACATCCAGCGCATGCACGCGCACCCACGAGGCGAGCAGCCCATCGAGCGTTCGAATCTGCAGTGAAGGCAGTTGATCGATGAGTGTGTCGAGCAACGCGCAGGCATCAACATGTGTGAAAGGCGTCGCTGCGATCGACGTCGCGAGTGCATCCCGTTCCGCCGGGTCGAGCACGGCCTTTGCCGCACGCTGGAGTATGCGATCGCGAATCTCGCCACCGGCGAGACGTGTGAACGTGCTTGCGAGCAATGTTGATGGTTCGATGCCCTGGTGCATGAGGCCGAGGTATCGGCTGGACAATTGGTACGTCTTGCCGGATCCCGCCGAGGCGAGCACGCGTCGATGTCGCGGCGCAGCACTCATGCATCACCGCCTTCATCATCGCCGTCGGTCGCGCGGAGGATTGTAGACTTGCAGATGCGGGCGAAGTCATCGTATTGCACGCGGCTGCGGGTTGGTGTGTGATATGAGCCATTCCAGAGTTCGTAAATCAGTGACCGTGCATAATCCACCGCATCCGTGAAGTCATCGGCACCCCAGTCCGGCTTCACGCGCATCGGGACATCGCGCGACATGGCCACATAGCCGACCGTTGTGTCGCCGCTGATGCGATGTGCCAGCGCGAAGTGTCGATACAACGGGAGTTGAAGATCACGCCACGTCGACTTGTTGCGGCGATGTGACTTCTCGGGATCCGCTGGCGTATCACTCGTCTTGTAATCGAGAATCTCGTATGCATTCGTGTCGATGTGCTGTTCAATACGATCGATCGAACCCGTAATGCGCAGGGCGAAATCATCGCCGAGCGCAGGTGTATCCAGTGCGGCGTCCTCTGGAAAAGCCCATTCGACATCGATGATGCGCCAGCCAGCCGCACGTCGTGCAGCCTGCCATGGCGCGAACTGTTCGAGTCGTTGACGCAGCCGGGCAATCTGGAGCCGAACGGCAGGCTGCGGTGTGTGTCCGTAGGTACGGCTTGCTTCAGTCTCAAGGTGATCGAGCAGAAACGTGCGAATGTCGTCGGGATTTGCACTGTCGATCATGGTCGCGTCTTCGCCGAACAGACGGAGCACGTGATGGGCCAGCGTCCCGAACTGCGCGCCTGTCAACTCGCGCATGTCGTCCGTTGGTGCGCGCAGCTTGAGGATTCGGCGCAATGCGAACCGGTACGGACACTCGATGAGATCGCGAAAGGCCGTGACCGACAGCTTCTCCGGCATCGGCAGATCGTCCGGCAATCGCGGGATATCAAACGCGGATTGTTCAGCGCTCGCATTGAATGCTGATGCAAACACCGGCAAAGATGTCGGATCCACGAAACGCAGGATGCGGTGTGGTCGCTGTTCACGCGCTGTACGAACCAGATACCGGCAGGGAACAAGCATCTCGCCATCACGAGCTCGGCGACCTGCAATAAATGTGAGGTCGCGCCGCGAATGCGTCAATGCGGCAAGAATGTACGCATCGCGTGCGACCCGTTCGCGCTCGCCGGGCAGCCCGAGTTGATGCCGAATGCCTTCGGGCAGGAGTGGGTCCTCCGCGGGCAATGCGGGAATCGAACCGTCATGCACACCGATCATGATCAGTGCTTCAGCAGGGTCGGTATGCAATTCCAACCAGCCGAGCATCTCGATCGCGCTCGCGCCTGCAGCATCAGCAAGATGTTCGTCGCGCAATGCACCCAGCATGAGCCGAAGTGCGGATGAACCGTTCGTCGCTGGCTGCAATGTTTCGGGCGTGCGCGCAAGACGATCCAGCACATCGCGTATGCGCAGGCAGGCATCCTCACTGCGCGTGCGCGCTGACATCGAATCGTCTGTAATGCTCCGGTACACCGTCTGGAGCACTCCGAGCACAGCGTCGCACCAATGCGGCAACGACTTCCGCGCATGACCACGTAACGGTTCAAGCAAGGTGGTGACCGATTGGTGCATCGTGCGCAAGGCTTCGCGACCACGTTGTGGGCCGAGCCATTGGCCGTCGAGCCTGCCATCAAGGTGTTCTTCGTAATACCGATCGAGCAGTGTGACCCAGGTGCTAGCGGCGGCATGCGTGTCGTTCGGGTCGTCGAGTTCGCGCGATAGCCACGCCAGAAGGTCCGAATGGCGCAAGAGGCTTGCGAAGGTGGCGAATCGAGGATCGTCCACCCAGTCCGCGATCGCAGATAACAGCCGGTACGGGCGGGTGTCGACCAGTGCATGGCCTTCAGCGTCGTGCAGATCGATGTTCGACCATTGTGCGTGCGTTTGCAGCATGCCGGACAAACTGCGGTCGACAAGTCCGATCGTCATGGCATCGGCGGCATGAGTGGGCGCTAGCCGTTCGATCACATCGATCATGGCACGAGCCTGGTCGGCAGCCTGATCGACGATGATCAACTGTTCATCGTCGATCGGTGGGGTCGACTCAGCCCAGGCATCGACGCGAGGAACGCCGAGCACATCGAAGGCACCAACATCGTCCGGGTTGTGATGGACAAGCGCGGCCACGCGATCGCCGTGCGCCGTGAGACGCGCGCGAAGCCATGGATTGAGTTCAAGAATGCCGACGAGCACGATCGTGTCGTGATTGGTGAACGGCATGGCTTCGATGTCGGCGATCACTTCCATCGGATGGACAAGATCTGCCGCGCGCAACCGCGCGCGCACGGCGGTGTGTTGTCGGCTGAGCGTGGCCCACCGCTGCGTAAATCGTTCATCGCCTCCATCGCCGATCGCTGAAATGATGGCGTCGAAGTCCACCCGGTTGGCAGCAAGGTCGCGCTCGAGATCCGTCAACGCGCGGGCCATGGCATCAGCCGTTCGAGTGTCATCGTCCGCGAGGCAGCCAGCGATGGACTGTCGGTCATCGAGCGATGCTTCGCGCATGGTGGCGAGCCATGCAAGACGAACATCATCCGGCGTGGCCATGGGGAGATCCGTGTCGATGTCGTCCCACATCAGCGAGCCGGGCGTCGTCACGGTGGGCGGAATCAGCACGTCGTCTGATGTGGAGAGGAGTTGCGCCAACAGGTTACGACCCGCGCGACGACCGGGAAGCACGACGGTGACATGTCTCAGATCGCACATCGGACCGTCGACGCGACACGTCGACGAGATCCATGCTGCGGCCTGCGGAAGCAGAGCTGCATCCCATGGCAGGGCGACGCAGCGGGATTCCGCATGGGTTGGCGTGACATTGTGCATTTCTTCACGAATCCCGACGACCGGGTGAACGAGCGGTTGATGCGCGAACGGTTCTTGCTGGCATCGATTTTCGCCAGTATCGTAAACGAGCGCGGTGCGATTCGTTCTGAGTCGATTTTCCGTGGTCCGTGATCCGCATGCAGGACTGGGCGGTCGTGGGGGCTTGCCCGGTCCTGTTTTTTTGTGCGCTCAGCGCGTCGCGCATTCAGACGCACGTCATTCCACCTGTTTCCAACTGAAGTCACTCCGGTCCGTTGACAGACGTCTCGGATACGGCGGGGTGACTGTCGCGCATCGTGTCATCAACGCGCGTTGGTGCGCCGGGGAACGATGTCCGGCAGATCAGATCCATCACGCCTTCTTTGCAGCGCACTTCCTCAATCGTCACGCGACGATCGTCGCTCAAGTCCAGCGCGATCGGGATCGCACGTTCGCCTTGCGCGAACGGGAGAATCTGCATGATGTCCCAACTGGTGTTGAGCTTCTCAAGCCGTTTGATCATCGCGTCAAGTGAACCACCACTGAACTCGATCCGACCGATCGACGCAGAAACCAACGTTGTGAACATCTCGCCGTCTCGGGCATCCGGCGTGACCGCGAACGCGACCACCTGGGCATCGTCCAGCGTCTCGCCGAACGCGACCGCCACGGTGATCTCGTCGGGCTGCAACTGCATCTGCACCATCTGCAATTTCGCGGGCCAATCCAGATCAACCTGATTGTCGACCCAGTCATGCAGGCGTGTGGCGAGCCAGGTGTTGACGTGATCCTCGGTCAGACGCATGCCCCAGCGTTCCTCGGGTTCACGCACCTTGGTGATCATCTGTGCGACAGCCATCTCAACGTCTTCGGCTTGCGCCTGGACGACCGGGTCAGACGGCGATGGTGGGTTGTACCACTTCGGCGGTTGGCCACGCTGCCACCACGCCCATGCTCCGATGAGCACGACCGCGAGGACGATGGTGACAATGGCAGTGCGAATCAGCCGTTTGATCATGCGGAGTCCAAGTCTAATCGGTCCACGTGGGCGGCGATGCGAGAATGAACGGTGCCGGATGGTTGTACGACGGTGGGCGGCGAAAGGTTTGCGGGGAGTCTTTCGCGCAGGATCGGCGCGTCAAGGTCTCGATAACTGGCATGAACTGCGAAATCCGCGCCATTCCACCCAAACATCTTGCGCAGAGATCGGGAATCACCGATATGGGGTATCGCTCTTCACTTTGGTGATGGGTTTCTCCCCCCTCCGGGCCGCTTTGGCGGCCTGAAGCGTCGCCCTGCCTTGACGCACCCGCGAACGCTCCACCCTGCCGTGCACTCTCGCCAAGACCGCGAGAGCATCGGCGCGCGCTGATGGCGGAGCTATCAGCTATCAGCTGTCAGCCCACAGCGACACCCACAAGCCAGGTCTTCGTAGGGCGGGTTCTCCGAACCCGCCGTTCCGAATGGTGCTGACGAAGGCCATTGAAGCTGGCGCGTTTCTGTCAACGTCCGCGACCCGGCAGTACCATCGCCTCCTCTGGAAGGAATCTCGATGGATGAATATGACCGGTGGGTGGGCGCACTGCACCACCACGTCAGGACCGTGCCGCCAACATGTCTTGGTGATCTCAAGCCGGAAGCGGCGAATCCGGTCGAATGGGATGATGGCGTGAAATGGCGGCTTCGATGCGCGTGTGGCGGCCAGTATGGCAAACTCCTTGGGTACTCGCTCGCTGACCTCAATCCTGAGTACACCGGTGATCCGTTGTATGTCAGTCCACTCGCCTTCCTGTGCGCATCGTGTGATGCGGTGATCGAGTTCTTCGACTCGAAGGAACACGGGTATGACGCCGAGATCACGAAAGGGACGGGCGCAGTCGGCGACTGCAACGTCCGCGGCGAGAGTGGTATTCGTATGACCGCGCCGTGCCTTTCGTGTGGCGCAACTGTGTTTGACTTGCAGATGCGATGCAGCCACGCGCACCTTGATCTCATCGAGGATGAGCCGGAACTCGCGTCGCGCGTTCAGGATTACTTTGATTGGATGATGTGCACGCGCACGTGTCAGCAATGCCAGCAATCGTCGATGCTCGTTTCATTCGAGCTCGCGTGAATCATGTCAGAAGCGGCCTGACAAGGCTGCCCACGTTGCATGTCGTTCCGACTCACACAGACTCGACCCGTGTTGGGACCGTCGTGCGCTTTGGATGCCGGGTTCAGCAGAACCCTGCCTGCACTGGGCAATGACAGTTCAGCTGTCAGCCAAAAGCCAAAAGCCCACAGCCCACAGCCCACAGCCCACAACCCAGAACCCACGTCACGGCGCGACCCGCATCGCCGCCTTGAACTGTTCACCGAGCGCACGCATGGTGCTCGCGGCGCTCTGGATGCGCGTCATCGTGTCGCCGGTGGGTTCAAGCGGTACGTCCTCGACCGCCAGTGCTGACCCGACGAACCAATCCGTCCACGCATCGAGAATTGCCATCTCGTCATCCACGGTCGCGCCGTCACCAATGGCACGAGTCGATAGCCGTGCTTCGGTGCTCAATCGATTCTGTGCGCTTGTCTCAACCAGGTTGAGTGCATCCTCAACAATGTTCGCCGGCGGCTCGGTGAGGAGCATCGCGATCGCGAGCGCACACGTGCCGACGTTGGTCATCGTGTCGGCCGACACCATCTCCAGTCGATCGCGATCCGTGTGGTAGTACACATCAGTGAAGTGCCAGAGCAATACGCCGGGTTTCCCCGCGCGAAGAAACGGCACATGATCGCTCCCGCCCTCGTACGGATTCGTCTTGACGATCCAGTTCGCATACTCACCTTGTCGGCGGCACACGAACTCAATGAGATGATTGAAGTAGTGCGGCGTCACCATCTCCATGGAGATCGGTCGCCCACCCCATTCGGTGTGTTCATCATCACCACGTGTCCAGACTGCCGATGGGTCCGGCATTTTCTCAATCAGGAACGTCCCGCCGGTTTTTTCGGTGTCTTCGCCGACCATGTCGAGGCTCATGCCCCAGCGGACGTTCTTCGTGCGCGCTTCGTCCTGACGGAGATACCGCGCGATCGCGCCGATCTCATTGCCCCACAGATACGTCGTCGTGCGAGCCGGATCGATCGCCCGGTTCGCCAGCAGGTCGGCATGCACGCGCGCCATTTCAAGTTGGGCGGCGATGCCCGATGCGTTGTCGTTTGCACCGGGCTCCTGGACGTGGGCGCTGAAGACAAAGCGCTGATCGGCGTGGGTTGCGCCGCGGACTTCTGCAATCACCACGCGTTCTTCCGCGGTGTATCGCTTCGTTTCGATGTGTACGTGGAGAGATACATCACCTTCGGCGAGTCGTTGCTGCAGTGTGGTGTATGCGCGATACGACAAGGAGATCGCCCACGCATCGCCGGATGGATCGGGCGCGATCTGATGAAACGTAATGCTGTCCTGATAGACCGATGGCTGGTTGTAGTCGGGCATGGAAAAGCACAGCACGCCAACTGCGCCGCGCTTCATCACCGCTTCGCGCACCAGTCGAAACGGTGAGCGTGTGCCCATGACGATGCACCCTTCGACGTCAATGCCTTCGAAGTCTGCAGGTCGGCCCGCGCCAACATCGATGAGCGGAGCAGTCACACCGCCTTGAAGTGTCGACGCGGAGTGAATCACGATCATGTTCTGATTTGAAGCGAATTGAAGCAGCGGAGCATCGTCACCGACAATGGTCATCGACGCGTCGATCGGATCCCACGTCGCACTGCGCATTGGATACGATTCCACGCGATATGTCAGCCGGTCGTCGGTGTCGGCAGCCGATTCTTCCACGTATCCCGCTGCCTGCAGGTCTTCAACCACGCGATCGATCGTGGCATTGAATCCGGCATTGCCCGGCCATCGCCAGTGCGGCTCAAGATCTGCCACGATGCCCAGCGCGCGATCGCCATCAAATTGCGGTCGAATGAGATCGAATTCGCGATCGAACAAGATCGCATCGTCGGCGCGTCCGATGGATGCGGTGAGCAGGAGCACGAGAACGGCGAAGCGCAGGGCAGGCGAGAGCATACGAATCAGTGTCCTTTCAAAACGCCCCCGACCGAAGCCGGGGGCGGAATCATTGCATCAGCATGTCGTGACGGCAGACTCAGTCGCTCGTCTCGAGGCCGAGATGGCGAAGGAATGCCGAGAGGTCCGGCTCGCGGCCAAGGTAATCACGCACCATGTCGAGGCCGTCGATCGTGCCGCCGCGGGCAAGAATCTTGTTGCGGTAATACATGCCCGCTTCGGTGTCGAGCATGCCGAGTTCCTTGAATCGCTGGAACATGTCGCAGGCGTACACGAGTGACCATTGGTAGCCGTAATAGCCAGCCTGGTAACCGGTGAGATGGCCGAACGAAGCATGGAAATACGTGCCCGGCACCGGGTCGAACAGCTCCACGTTCTCCTTGTTCGGATTCCACAGGTCGAGCGCGAGCTGCGTTGTGTCGACGTCGCCTTCCGGATCAAGATGACACATCAGATCAAACATGCCGTAGAAGAACTGGCGTTCCGCCTTCATGCCGGACCCGAGATTCCGGGCGCGCACCATGCCCTCCAGCAACGCATCGGGAAAGGCCTCGCCGGTCTCGTAGTGGGCGGCGAACAACGCCAGGGCGTCGCGATCCCACGCCCAGTTCTCGAACATCTGCGACGGCGCTTCCACGAAGTCGCGCTCCACGCTTGTTCCCGCGAACTGCCAGTACCGCGTCTCCG
>JBCCFX010000015.1:0-30739 GCA_039029515.1 Planctomycetota bacterium | reverse complement strand
CGTCATCTTCGAGCGCGAAGCCACGTGCCGTCAGCATGACGACGGGAATCGCCGCGGTTGCCTCATCGTTCGCGAGGTCCTTGCACATCTCCAGACCAGTCATGTATGGCATCTGATAATCCGTGATAATCAAATGCGGACGTTCGCGCCGCGCAATGTCCAGACCTTCCTCGCCATCGGTTGCGGTCAGCACCGTGTAATCCGCATTGCGCAGTTTGAGCGAGAGCACCTGGAGAATGTGCGCTTCGTCGTCAACAACAAGTACGGTGAATGGCATGGCAGGATTCCCTTTCCTGAACGGAACCGCGATGTATCACGCGGCGGCGTTCGATCCCTCGTAGCGCATTGGCACGGAAAACCAGAATCGCGAACCCATTCCGAGTTCGGACTCCACGCCAATCTGGCCGTGATGCAGCGTCTCAACAATGTGCTTGCACAGACTCAGCCCGAGGCCCGTGCCTTTGGCGACGCGCTTGTAATTGTCGACCCGATAGAACTTGTCAAACAGCTTCGGAACCGAGTCGGGCGGTATGCCTAAACCGGTGTCGTTGACCGACACGATGACGCTTCGCGTCAGATTGTCCGTGTCGGCCGATACAGTCACGCGACCGCCCTCAGGCGTGTACTTGACCGCATTGGATACGAGGTTCAGCACAACCTGGAACAGCATGTCGCTGTCACCTTCGACCGTGAGATCGAGCGTCGATGTCTTGTGATGAATCGCAATTGAGCGTTCTCGGGCCTGCGGACCAATCGTGTCGCAGGCGCGATGAATCACATCACCGAAATCCGTGGTCGCCCGATCGATCTGCACGATGCCGGCTTCGATCCGACTGATGTTCAGCATGTTGTCAACGAGGCGTTCGAGCCGTTCCGTCTCGGCAAAGATGATGTTGCACCATTCGCGCCGCATTATTTCATCCTGCGCCTCATCGTCGACCAGCATCTCGACATACGCCTTGATGGACGACAAGGGCGTCCTCAACTCATGGCTCGCCTTGGACACGAAGTCTGATTTCATGGTGCTGATTTCACGCTCACGCGAGAGATCGCGCATGATCAGTACGACACCGCCGACTTCACCTTTGTGATTCTGGACACACGTGAGCGTCAGGTCATAGAGACGATTGACGTCATCCGCGTCATGCCGCTCGTGCGACACGGCGCGTCGCTCCGCAAAGTTCGGCTGGTCACGCGCATCGCTGAGCAACTGCGTCACAACCACGTCACGAATGACCTGATTGACCGGCGTATGAATCGCTTCTTCAAGCGAGAAACCGAAGGCGTGCGCCGCGGCTTCGTTGGCAACCATAATGTCGCCGTACGCATCGGTGACGATGACCGGATCGCGCAGGACATGGAGCACGGCTTCAGTCTGCTGTCGCTGCTCCGCAATCCGGTGATTACGGATTTCCAGGTCACGGAGCTGATGCCGGAGCGTCTGCTCGCGCTGCTGAAAACGATCGACGGTGCCGACCAACGACCGCGTCATCTTGCGCAGCCATCGCGGGATACGATCGGCTTCAAATGCGTGGTTGTCCTGAGCCGCGCCGTCGAGCGCTTGTTCGAGCTGACGAATCGCTCGATCGATGACGTTCGTCACCGGCAGCAGGATGAGCACGAACGAAAGAACGAAAGCCCCGAAGATCATCGCGGCGGCTACGGTCGCGTTCGGTGCGATCGACTCGAGCCACGGTGCCCCATACACCGTGACGCCAAGGCCGATGCCGCCGAGCGCGAATGCAAGCAGCAGACTGACGAGCTTCGTGGCTTTCACGTCTCTCCTTCCCGTGCGCCGACTCCGACGGACTAGTGGTCCGTCGGGACGGCAGTAATCTGTTCACGGCTCAGGTTGCTGAAGAGCGACTGAGCCTCCATGCTGTCTGGATTGATACGCAGTGCGTTGCCATACGCGACCAGAGCATCACCCTGGTTGCCCTGCTCTTCGAGCGCGACGCCGAGCAGGAGGTGCGGCAGGACGGAGTCGTCTGCACGCTCCGTCGCACGCTGGAAATACTCCAACGCTTCCTGGTGATGACCATGGTGCTGTTCGTTTATGCCGCGAAGCATGTAGCCTTCGTAGCGATCCGGCGCAAGCGCCATGATGCGCACACTGCACAACGCGACCCGACGATAGTCGCCAAGCTCCCACGCCAACGCGCCCATCTCGCTCCACACGTCGACGTTGGTCGGCATATCGCGCGAGAGCTTCAGGTACAGGTTGCGGGAATCCGTGCTGCGCCCCAGAAGGGCCAGGCATCGTGCTTCGAGCATGCGAAGATCTTCGGCCTCATCGTTGCCGGCATTGCTCGCACGATATTCGAGCAGGTTGTCATAGCATTCTTCGAACGCGCCCGCATCAAAGAGCACACGAATGAGCTCCTTGTGCATCATCAGATCGTCCGGTCGAAGCAGACGAGCCTCGCGATACCACGGGACGGCGGCCTGCATGTTGCCCTGCAGGAGTTGAACCTGACCAAGCAGGTGGTGCAGCGCTGCGTTGTTCTCGAAGTAGTCGAGACGCGGGGTCACCAGTTCCGTCACTTCGTCGTAACGCTTCAGGGCAACCAGTGATTCAGCGGTCGCGAGCAGGTAATGCGTGTTGCTGTTCTCGAGCTGATACGAAACGCTGTACGCTTCGTATGCCTTTTCGTCATTGGACCAGCGCTGGAACACGACGCCCAGCATGTAGTGGGCTTCCGCGTGCTCTTCATCCTTCTCGATTGCGGTGGAGAAGGCGCGGGCAGCATCTTCAAGACGTGATTGCTCGAGGAAGATCCGGCCGTTCAGCAGATGGAAGTCCGCATTGTCCGGATACCGTTCGATCGCATTGGCCAGCGCGAGCTGCGCTTCCTTGAACTGCCCCACCTTGAATGCGTCTGACGCCTGGTCATACGCCATCTGTGCGTGGAAAGAGTCCAGGCGATCGTTCGCCTTCTGTCGATTTTCGATGCCGGTCTTCGTGGGGCCGGCGCAGCCGATCCCTGCGAACGGAACGCAGAGCAGTGCGGTCAGCAAGAGAGCGCGACAATTCATATCTTCAAATCCTTGGTAGGTTCAACCAGGTGCACACGGCCCCGACGACCGTGTGCACCATGACTCGTTCAGAAGTTCGAACACGAATCGGATTACTCCGGGTTCGAGTCCGACTGACCTTCGGTCGTGGCACTGTCCGCTTCGTCGGCGATTCCGATCGTTTCGAAGAAGTTGGACATGGCACGTCGGCGTGCATTGTCGTTATCGGACGAGTCCGCTTCCGACATCTGCGCCTCGTCGGTCATATCGGTGGACTCCACCGTCGCCGCACCTTCAAATTCCTCGAAGGCAGAGGGCTGACCGTTCCACTGACCGGCGTTATCCCATGCTGCGGCCGGCTTCGGCGTACCGTTTGACCAGTCCTGCGGGGTCGTGAAGCTCTGGAGCGACTGACCCGGACCCATCTGCTTCCGGAAGGCACGCTCGAGGAGACCGCGGACGTGCGGTGCTTCTTCACTGCCGGTGATCATCTCACGGAAGTTGATCATCTCAGGCTGACCCGGATCGAGACGCAGCGAGTTGTTCGCGTAGTAGAGCGCCATCTCGGCGTCGCCACTGTTGTACGCGGAGATCGCGTCCTTGTTGTAGTTGCCGGTGATCTGGCTTCGGCTGAACGGGAGCAGGTTGGCACGAGCACCGACCTGAGCTTCCGTGGCGGATTCCAGTGCATCGGAACCGACAGCCCAGAGCTTCTCGTCGTGCACGATCGACGGCGTGATCAGGAAGATGATCTCGTCGCGGTCGACGGTGTCATCCTGGCCGCGGAACGCAGCACCGAGGATCGGGATGTCACCGAGCAGCGGTACCTGACGACGGGCGATTCGGTTGGATTCGCGGAACAGACCACCGAGGACCATCGTTTCGCCGTCGCGAATACGGACGTTGGTCGTCAGTTCGTTGGTCAGCTCATCGGGAATGGTCACGAGAATGCCGTTGGCGTCCGTGACGGTACGAAGGCTGGCTTCCGACACGCTCGGCGCGAGTTCCATTCGAATCATGCCGTTCGGCGAGATGAAGGGACGGAAGATCAGCTGAATACCAGTGTCGAGGAATTCAACGGTCTGCGTTGTCGTGGTTTCGGTTGCGGTCGTCGACAGGTAACCGACGCGAGCACCAACGAGCACTTCGGCACGCTGACGGTTGAGCGTCATGACCTTCGGACGGGCCAGCACGGTCGTGTCGGTGACTTCATCCAGCACGCGGACGAACACACTGACGTCATCTCGGATGAGACCGACCTTCAGACCACCGGCACTCTGCGTCTGACCGACGTTGGACGTCGCGGCGGTGGCGCTGTTGTCCGCCGGCTGGAAGCCGGACTCGGAATCAGCACCGTTCAGCAGGTTGGTGACCGCATCGAGCGGAGCTGTGAGGTTTGTGAAGTCCAGGCTGCCGAGCACGGTGAAGTCGACACCAAAGGCGTTCGCTTCATCGAGCGTCGTCTGCAGGATGGTGGCTTCGACGAGCACCTGCTGCGGCGGGGAATCAAGTTCCGTCAGCAGCGCGGCGACCTTATCCAGGTTGTCGACGAAGTCGTTGACCACGAGCTTCGCGTTGTAGGCGTAGCCGTCGGCACCGCCATCGGCGATCTCCGGCTTGAAGCCTTGCACCACGTCGCCGCGGTTGGAAACCTGGCCGCTTTCACTGAGCAGCGGCGAAATCAGTTCGCTCGCGTCAGATGCGGAGAGGTAGTCAAGCTCGAAGATCCGGGAGTCACGCTCGCGATTCGCGTCGCGGATTTCCTCGAACTCGGCCTGCGTATAGATGTAGATGAAGCTGCCTTCTTCGATGTAGCGATAACCGTTGGGACGGAGAACCGCTTCGAGGGCTTCAAAGAACGTCACGTCGTAGAGGTTTGCCGTCACCGTGGCCGACACACTCTTGCTGGTGATGATGTTCTTCTGGCTCTGGATCGAGAGCATCTGCAACACTGATGCGAGGTCCGTATCCTGGACCGCGAGATCAATGGTGCCATACTCGGTCACCGAGACGTCTGCTTCGGTACCAGCGTCCTGTGCGAGGACCGGCATTGCCAGAATTGTGCAGACCGCACAAACGGACCCCAGTCGCGCAAAAAAACGCCGCTCAGATGTGCCGTTGATGTAACTCATGACGCTGTGAACTCCTGCCTCGCCTGACGCACGGTGAGATTCCTCACCCCCCAGGTGACTCCATCTTCAGCTCGAAAGAACGGCCTTCCCACTCGAGAGTGACCGCGCGATGCCGAATGTCTGCGACTCGAAAACGAATGCCTTCTGCATCCGTCACCGGGACGCTCTCTCCGGCGCGATACATGGTTCCGCTGATCACTGCTATCGATGCGTTAGGCATTGCTGCCTCCAGCTCGAACTGATTGACGAAACCCTGCAGCCGAGAAACCAAACGAGTTTCCGACTGCTCAGAATCTTCGGCCGCTTCTGCGTCCGACTTGTCCCCTTCTGCCGTCAAATTTTCCAATGGGGTAGGTTTGGGAAAGTGTTCCGAACTCACCCGAAAGGGATCTCGCGTCGGTTGGGCATCAACGGCAACGTCTCGAGCCGGCAAAGACGACTTCTCGGACGTTGAATTCGTCGATTCGTGAGCATCGTCCGCGTCGTCCGATAATTCCGGCACCGACTCCGCAATCGCCGTGCGCGGCATGTCGCTCACGACGATCAAGCGCGCCCACAACAGCAAACCCACGGCAATCGCCGTGCACAGAATGCCGAACTGCCGGCGATTCGATGTGACTTGAATCCAGAGGCGGTGGAGACGCAGCATCATGACGACGATTCCCCTTCAATCGGGTCGTACACAGCTTCCAGGCCGATCGATGCCTTCACGCGCGGCAGCGTCACGTTCTCGTGCTCGCGATCACGCGGAAAACTCAGACGAAGTGAAGCGACACGAATCAATCGACGCGTCGATTCCGCCGCACGCAACACGGTAAAGACCGACTCGAACGTCGCGTCCATGTCGACCGTCACTGGCATCACGCGAAGTGGTGTGTCCTCGCCAACCACCGCCGGCGATTCGCTCCCCGCAGTAAATGTCTGATCAACGACCGTGTCGCCATCAACGGGAAGTGACAACCGTCCGATAATCGTCGCGACATCCGCGGACATCGGAATCTCTTTGAGATCACTGGTCATGCGATCTTCAATCGCACGAACTTCGACCGCAAGCCGTTCGAGCTCGGATGTGTGTCCGGATAACCCACGCATCTTGCCTTCGAGATCGAGGATCTCGGCGCGGATCGCCATGTGCTCGTTGTATGACGTCCACATGACGATGCCGACCACGGCGAACACCAGCACCCCGTAGAGAATGGTCCAGGTTCCGATACGAGACTTTTTCATGGCCGCGCCTCCATCACGGGCACGCCCGCAATGGTCTCGTCCTGGTCGACGATGACGTAATTCCGTTCCAGATCAATGCGGAAACTCAGTCGAAACTCTCGCGCGCTGCGACCGCGCATCGTGCGTGTCCGGCTGAAGTCCAGTGCCACCCGATCAAACGGCGGACGCGACTGCAGACGACGGACAAGCTCGGCGATGTCACCATCACTGCCCGCGAAACCTGCGATCTCCCCCACCAGTACACGAGGCAGACGCTCATCTTCGGTCTCTGCCATACGCCGTCGCGGCGAGCGCGATGTTCGGCGCGCACCGGCGGTCACTTCGATCGCTTCAACGGTCGCGCTGTCTGGCAGTTCATTGATCACCGTCGCAATGACACGATGAAGCGGGAGCGGATGAGCCACCATGTCATACGTGCGCATCTCTGCGAGCAATTGCTGCTGCCGAACACGGAAACCCTGCGTCTTCCGTTCGATCTCCAGCACGCGATCTGCGTTCGTCTTGGTGATTGACAATCGTTGCTCCGCCTCCATGACCGTCAGTCGACCGTGCGTGATCAGCGCGACCGCGGTCAGGGTCATCAGCACCATCGCGGTGATAAGACGACCGGCGCGCAATCCAGCCTGGCTTCGTTCGAAGATCTCTGAAGGCAACAGATCGATGGGATGCTGCATGGTCATGCCGCGGCCCTCCGACTGCGATCAGCCCCTTTGCGGACAAACGATCGTGCGCTCGCGCCGATCACCGCGCTCCACGAAGGTGGACAGCCCGGCGAACGATTGAGTTCGCGCTGAATCTGTGCGCTCAACTCCGCAAGCGATTCGTTCTCATCATCCGTGGTGACCGGCAGCTTGCACGAATGTTCGATCATCCGCGCGAGATGCGGCTCCAGTGCCTCGGTGCCGGTCAGCACCAGCGTTCGAGGCGGCTGACCACGAAACGTCACGCCGTAGTACCGAAGTGACAGCGTGATCTCCTTGGTCAGGTTGCCGATGAATGGCCGGATGGACTCGTACACCGCGCGATCTGTTTCCGGATCATCGATGGTCTCACCCGCCGTTGATCGAGCAGCTGCGCGCATGCGGGCCGTCCGGATCTCGGATGCAGCGCTCAGATCAATGCCAAGGTGTTCCGATGCCGATGCATCGAACTGTCGCCCGGCAATGTCGAGCTGCTTGCAGAACGCGATCTGATCACCACGCAGAATGAGAATCGTGGTACCGGTTCGACCAATCTCCACCACCGCCCGAACATGATCGAGATCTGCTTCCCGGCGATGCCGGAGGCTCAAGCCGCGCGCGATCGCCGTCAGCGAGGCTTCGGCGGCAATTGGCTTGAGACCGGAGTCCATGATGGCGCGATACAACGGCATCGTGGCTTCGTTTGGTGTCGCCACGAGCAGCAGTTCCTGCCGGGGATCGTTCCCCTGAAGCTGCGCGCCGGTCACGATGTAATCGATTTCCATGGCGTCCGGGTCGAGCCCGAATCGTTGTGACGCTTCCCAGCGCACCGCCTGGCGCGTGTCAACATCGGACATCTGCGGCAAGCGCACTGATTGGACGCGCACCGCGTCACGTGGCAACACAACCACACATCGACGCCCCGCAAAACCACCCGATGCAAGCACGTTACGCAGCCAGTCCGTGAGGTCGGGGAGATTGCCAAGATCGTCGGCGACTGGACGACTATGACTTGCCGCACCAACGACGCGCACGCTGCCCGCCTGCTGGCGTAATTGCAGCAGACGCACACGGTCCGCGCTGAAGTCGATGCCGACCAGCCCTGTGGATTGTGACAACCGTCGTCCGAGCACCCTCTGTCTGCCTCCTGCGGTCCCCCCGGACCAGGTCGCTTTACGGCACCTTCGCCACGGTGATCTTGCCCGTGAACGGCGCAACGCTGATTTCAAAATCCTGCCCGTCGGCGGTCAGCACCACGGTGCCGCCGGTCCCCGGCGTCGTCGCCGTGGCCACGGTGCCACCGAGAGAGTCGTACGTCACGTGCGGCTTCGCGGAGTCGAAGCTCGAAGACTTGACCGACACTTCTTTCCAGCGGTTATCCGTGGCGAAATCACGGACGTACTCGCCGTTATTGATCGGATCGATCACGAAGTCCGCCGTGGCGGCGTCGAAGGGATCCGAGAAGGTAGCTGCGGTCACGCGGATGATGCAGTACCCACTGCCATCGGCATAGAAGTGCACGCGCCGAAACTCCTGGTTGGCGAGCGCATCGGATTGAGCGTAACTGAGGTCACTGACCACCTGTCGTACCGCCGCCTGCAGGTGCAGATTGCCGCGATCGTTGAGGTACGGGATCAGGATGGATGACGCGAGACCGAGCAGCGCGATCACAATGATCAGCTCGATCAGCGTATAGCCTCGTCGTCCCCTGGTCGTCTGTCGTGGTTCACGACTCATCGACCGTCCTCCTTCAGAGTTCAGCGGCGGCGACCTGCATCGTCCAGGTTGGCCACCGTCACGCGGAGCTTGCCGCTCTTGATCAGCTTGTTCGTGTCCTCAGCGCGTTCCGTCAGCTCATCGATGCGATCGATGATGACTTGACGCTGTTGCGCGGCGTTTGGAATGCCCGGCGCCGCCGTCGCGGTCTGCACGGCGCCACCGCCGCTCGACATCTTGACCAGCACCAGCGCGCCGAGCAGCAGCGCGTTGACGGTCAGCATCGCGGATGTGTACCGAGATTGATCCATGACAATTGCGCTCCGACTGTGACATGACATCGCCAGGACACCGCCTGACGAGACGGCATCTCATCAAGCATCGACTTCTTTTGACGGTGAAGTAAGCAGGAACGACCGCGGTGCGTCCGGGAAGGACGTGCAGATCGGTTTCGATGGAATTGGCAAGCAGGTCTGATAACGCGATCGCCACGATTACCAGCGCGGATGGCCCGCTTCGCTGAATGCGCCGGCTGTCGCGTCGTACATGAACTCGTAGCCAGGCGGCGGAACAGGCTTCGAACGAAGATAGCTGATCCCATCGTGTTCCGGATGCTCTTCGTCGTACAGTGCTGCCAGCGTTGACGGATATGTACCGTTCCGCATGCGATACAGCTCGAGCTGTGCCCGGACTGTGTTGAGCGTGATGCGCGCGGTGGTATCCGCGATATCGCGTTCCGCGTTCGAAGCCGTTCGGCTTTCAAGATCACTCATGTTCGTGATGTTGATCTTCGTGTTGCCACTCTTCAGCGTCTTCTGCATGCTCTCGATCGTGGACGAAAGCGTGTCAAGACGATCAGCGATGCGCTGACGCTGCTCAGCCGCGTTCGGGATCCCGCGAGGCGGCGCCGCATCGGCATGCTGCACGGTGCCCTGCCCGTCCGCCAGCTCCAGGAAGACCAATACGCCCAGAAGGAGCGCGTTGATACAGAGCATCAGCGGCATGGGTTTGGATGACTTCGTCATTCTGCTGCTCCGACACGGTGACCCACGGTGGCAACGTCCACAATCGTGGCTGCCGTATCGGGTCCATCGACAGAATCGGACGCCCACGTCAGTGTGATTCGCAGCGGGGTGCGCGCGCTGTCGGCTGATGTGGGTTCCATCGGTTCGAGCGTGATGTCCGATAGTCGTCGGGCAATCTGTCGCGTCGGGGCATCTTCGTAGTGACGTAACCGACGACAGTCGTCCCGCGATCCCGCAAACTCCATCGCCATGAATGCCGTCGCCTCGTCAGACGACAGTGACGGCAGCGTGTGGTACGTCAGGAGCTGCAGCGATCGACTCCAGCTGATGACTGCAAGTTCATCGGCATCCATCACGCCGGGATTCTCGTGGTCGTGCGTCCACAGTGCGATATCCCAGACCGGAACGCGAGTCGGCGCGTGCCAGGCGAGCACGCGATGACTCCGTCCGAGGACGGAAGCCAGCTGATCGAGTGTCCGCTGATGCTCGGGTATTCGCGCGGCCTCAACGACGTCAAGACCATCACCGGGGGACGCGCGGAGGATGCGTGGAGTGATCACGACGCCGGCGGTCACGAAGAACCCGCCGATGATCGCCCACATCACAGCGACGGACGACACCGCACCGTGTCGTCGGCGAAGTCGTCCTGCTCTGATGTGCCCGTGGGCCATGGTTTACCAAGTGTTATCGACGCTCGAGACCAATTGGCCGTTCGTATTGTCGTAGACGAAGTTGCCCGGGCCAGGATGCGCCGGGTCGTGTGATACGTAGCCGGATGTTGCGAGCGTCCCGAGCGAATCGGGATAGATGTTCTCGATGAAGTGGTAGTACTTGATCTGGAGGCGGAGTTCACGCAACTGATCGCGAACTGCGGCGGTCTCTGCGTCGCTCTGCAGATCACGCACGCGCATAATCGCGATGGTGGCCAGGATCGAAATAATCGCGACCACGATCAGGATCTCGATCAGCGTGAATGCTCGTGCCGATCGTGGCGTATGGTCCTCGCGTTGTGGACTTGTGGTCATCATGGCCCCACTCCCTCCCCCACGTCGTCAGAATGTGGAGATCGCTTGAACGGGAATTCGTGGTTCATACGAAACGACGCCGGGACTTTTCAGCCCCGGCGTCATATGTGAGTCATGTGCTCAGGCAAATCGGTTGGATTTACCAGGAAGCGTTGCTCGTCTCGGTGAAGGCACCCGTGGTGTTGTCATAACCAAAGGCGTAACCCGAGGGAGCGACCGGTGCAGCCTGAAGGTAATCAGTACCGTCGTGGCCGGCGTTGCTATCGTCGTGCAGGGCATCGAGCGCTGCCGGATAGGCGCCGTTCTTGAACTTATAGAGTTCAAGCTGAGCACGCACCGTCTGGAGCGTCGACTTGACTGACGACTCGGCGGCATCATCCGAAGCTTCAGAGAACTGCGGGACGACGATCGCGGCGAGAATGCCAAGAATGACGACGACGATGAGAATTTCGATGAGCGTGAATGCTCGGTTCTGAGTTCGCTTACGCATGTGTCCGGACTCCTTCATGATCAAACTGCAAGTGACTGGGGTGCCCGGTCTCAGACCTTCTCGGCACCTTCCTCCAAATGTTCCCCCCGGTCACCGCCGGAGGCGGGAAACGGTGGCCCGGCATCACTGCCCGACGCACCAATTCAATCGTTGTCGTGTCGTGTCACGTGCCGCCGTCTCCTCCTCCGGCGGCTCGCGTTGACCTGACAACACCAAGGCACGATTCGTATCGTCCTGATGCAAGGGTGGATGGAGCGCTCGACACATTCTGATCGCACTCGTGCCGGCGCAACCGGAACAAGTCGCCAAGGTGACGGTGTGTTATCGCGCACTTCGCGCTCATCTCCAGAGACAGCAACCATGCAGACACACCGCGAACGCGTCCGTGCGTCCGCGGCGATCATGTCGTTTGATTTTCAGTATTGGTGCGTGCGTTCGCGTTACGCCGCCATGCGCTGCTCGAATCGCATGCCAACGCGATACCCGTGACCACACGGTCGACAGGACACAATGATGCCGCGACGTGCGACGGTGCCCGGCATGGAGAAACCGACGGACACGAGTGTGCCCGGCTCCAGCGGCTCCTGGCTGACGCCACCGAAACCACCGTGCGAGTAGTCCTGGACCGATAACTCAACCATGTCGCCGAAGCGCATCGAATCGAGCCGAAACAGCGTGGCCTGACCCTGCGTGGGCCACCGCGCGCTTTGACGACGTTCGAACTTGTAGACGACGGGATCTTCAGCAATGGCGGTCACGGGAGGACTCCTGGCTCACGTTTCCGGCTGCCCTCGATCCTGGCGGATTCCATCGGACGACCGGCCTTGTGCATGTCGGCCTCCCTGAGCCCCCACTTCAGTCAGGCGTGATAATTCGCGCCATTTGACCCCGCTCAGCACGATTTTCGTGCGTACAGCCGCGATTCCAGCCTCCAAATTGGCGCAACCCCAATCGGATCTCATGGTGCCGAGCGACCTGAGAACGCGGTACACTTCCGCGTCCGCCATGCTCCGCCCAGGCTTCAGAACGAGGATCAAGTGATCATGCTTCGGATTCGTCCCTTCCGTGCCCTCCGCCCCGCCGCAACCCTGGCATCGCGCGTTGCGTCCGTCCCCTATGACGTGGTGAATACCAAAGAAGCCCGGGAACTCGCCGACGGCAATCCGCAGAGCTTCCTGCATGTCATCCGTCCGGAAATCGATCTGCCAGACAACACGCATCCATACGACGACTCGGTGTACGACAAGGCGCGCGAAAACCTTGACCGCTTCTTTCATGAGGGCGTGCTCGTGGAAGACGATGCGCCCGGCATCTATCTCTATCGCCAGGTGATGGACCATCGCGCACAGGTCGGCGTCGTCTGCTGTTGTCACGTGGATGACTATGCGAACAACGTCATCAAGAAACACGAGAAGACTCGGCCCGATAAGGAAGATGACCGCACGCGCCACACATTGACGCTCGAAGCCAACACAGGTCCGGTGTTCATGACGTTCCGCGATCAGCCTGACGTCATGGAACTCATGGCGCACGATATGAACCAACGTCCGATCTACCACTTCGATGCGCCGGATGGCGTCACGCATACCGTGTGGCGCGCGGAGAATCCTGACGACTATGTCCGTGCGTTCGGATCGATCGAAGCAGCGTACGTCGCCGATGGCCACCATCGCAGCGCGAGCGCTGCCCGCGCCGGCGCTGAGTTGAACGCCGCGCATCCCGATGCTGGCCCCGATGCCGAATTCAACTGGTTCCTCAGCGTCCTGTTCCCCGCGAGCGAACTTCAGATCCTCGCGTACAACCGCGTGGTCAAAGACCTCAACGGGATGACCACGGATGCGGTTCGGGAAGCACTCGCGGCGACCGGAACGCTGGAACCGACCGATCAACCCGTGCCGGCTGACCCCGCGTCGTATGGCGTCTATCTCGATGGATCCTGGTATCGACTCACTATCGATCCCGCGTCGATTGACCGAACCGATCCGATCGGATCACTGGATGTCTCATTGCTGCAGGACCGCGTGCTGACGCCGATTCTCAACGTCGGTGATCCACGAACGGATCAGCGCATCGACTTTGTCGGTGGGATTCGTGGGGCGGATGAACTGAAGCGTCGCGTCGATGCGGGCGATGCCGCCATCGCGTTCTTCATGTACCCGACGAGCATCGAGCAGCTGCTGGCGGTCTCGGATGCGGACATGGTGATGCCGCCCAAATCCACATGGTTCGAGCCGAAGCTCCGGAGCGGCCTTTTCGTGCACCGACTGTGCCCCTGATCCAGTCATTCAGGGGCCGTTTCCCTCCGATTTCGGAGGCCCGCGGGCCGCTTCCGCGGACTACACTACCGTGCATGAGTGATACATCGACCCTGCAATCCGTGTCTGCCGCTGACGGCTCGTCAACCCGGTCCGTCGTGGTGCTTATTGCGGACAAGTTCGCCGCATCCGGCATCGATGCGCTGCGTGCATTCGGCTGCACCGTGCATGACGAACCGGGCGTGACCGCAGATGAACTTGCAGACATGATTCGGACGCACAATCCGGATGTCATTGTGGTGCGCTCCACCAAGGTCAAAGCGCCCGCGATCGATGCCGCGGATCGACTCAGCCTGATCGTTCGCGCCGGCGCCGGGTATGACAACATCGATGTCAAAGCCGCATCGGCACGCGGCATCTTCGTTGCCAACACGCCGGGCAAAAACGCCATCGCCGTTGCCGAACTCGCGTGGGGATTGATCCTCGCATGCGACCGGCGCATTCCCGACCAGATGCGTGATCTGCGCGATGGTCGATGGGACAAGAAGGGGTACGGCAATGGCGTCGGGATGTACGGCCGTACGATCGGCATCATCGGCCTCGGTCAGATCGGCATCGAAGTCGCGCATCGCGCACGGGCATTCGGTATGACGCCGATCGCCTGGTCGCGCTCGCTCGATGAACAGCGCGCCGACGAGCTTGATATCGGCTACTGCGAGAGCATCATCAATCTCGCCAAGATGTCCGACGTCGTATCGGTGCATGTCGCGGCCACGCCGGAAACCAAGAATTTCATCGACGCCGATTTCTTCAACGCGATGAAGGACGGCGCGATTTTCGTCAACACCAGCCGCGGCAGTACGGTTGATGCCGATGCGCTCGCGGATGCGGTTCGCACCAAGAAGATCAAGGCTGGGCTCGACGTGTACGCGCAGCAGCCAGCGGCCGGCGACTCCGCATTCAAGGATCCCATCGTTTCTTTGCCGGGCGTGTACGGAACGCATCACAACGGTGCGTCCACTGCTCAGGCGCAAGCAGCGATTGCCGACGAGACCGTCCGCGTTGTCACCACCTATCTGACATCCGGCAACGTGCTGCACTGTGTCAATCGAGCGTCCTCGTCATCAGCATCACGCCTGTTAACGGTGCGCCATCTGAACAAGCCTGGTGTCCTGACCCACGTCTTTGACGTGATTGCGAGCACCGCAATCAACGTTGAAGAGATGGAAAACATCATCTACGACGGCGCGCTGGCGGCGTGCGCGCGAATCTATCTCGCCCGCGAACTCAATGCGGAACAACTTGATCGTGTTCGCGAAAACGCCGCTATCCTGAGCGTCGAACAGACGCCGGTCCATTCCTGATCCCAACGCAATCGACGCTACGAGGAGCATCCAAGATGACCACCGCATCGCTGAGCAGCCTTGATGAATTCATGACGCAGAACAGTCGTGTCTACAACTTCTCAGCCGGTCCTGCGACCCTGCCTGAAGACGTCATTCGACAGGCGCAGCAAGATCTCTGGAGCATCTTCGGCACCGGCATCGGCATTCTCGAACACAGTCATCGCGGCAAAGCGTTCGACCGCGTCCTCGAGGAATGCGAAGCCGACTGCCGAGCCGTCGGCAACATCTCCGACGACTACGGCGTCTTCTTCGTGCAGGGCGGCGCGACCACGCAGTTCGCGCTGATTCCCATGAACTACCTGCCTGATGGTCGCACCGCGGATTACACCGACACCGGGCTTTGGACGAACAAGGCGATCAAGGACGGCAAGGTCGTCGGCGACATCAACGTCGCGTTCGATGGCAGCACGTGTGACTACGACCACACGCCATCCGATGACGAGATCAACTGTTCGGACAACGCGGCGTTCTTACACTACTGCACGAACAATACGATCTACGGCACAACCTTTCCCGCGCCGCCGAAGACGTCGGCGCCGCTGATCGCCGACATGAGCTCGGACATCTATAGCGGCCCGCTGAATCTGAAGCCGCACGCGATGATTTACGCAGGCGCTCAGAAGAACCTCGGACCGTCGGGCGTGGTGCTGTGCATCGCCCATCGCGAGTTCCTCAAGTCGCGATGCCGCGAACTGCCGTCCATGCTCTGCTACGACAAGATCGAAGCGAAGGAATCACGGCTCAACACCCCGCCCACGTTTGCCATCTACATGATGGGCCAGGTCTTCAAGTGGATTCTGCGTGAGGGCGGCACTGAAGTCATGGCACAGCGCAATGCCGAGAAGGCGAAGCTGATCTACGACGTCATGGAAGAGCTGAGCGACTTCTATCACATACACGCACAGCCGCACTGCCGGTCAATGATGAACATCCACTTCAAGACGCCTTCGGCCGATCTTGACGATGCGTTCATCGCCGGTGCTGCTGCGGAAGGCATGGATGGATTGCGTGGCCATCGCAATACCGGCGGGATGCGCGCGAGCATCTACAACGCATTCCCCCGCGCGGGCTGCGAAGCGCTCGCACAGTACATGCGGGCGTTCGCAACCTCGCACGGCTGAGTGTCGTCAGGCTGTCTTCTTGAAGCGGCGTTCCATGATGCCCAACGCCATCGTGTTGAGCAGGAACGGACCGACCAACGCGGCGTACAGCATCGCGAAGATCTGCATGCGCTCAGTCGACATGCCCTGTTGATGTTCGAGGAAGAAGATCGCCGCGCCCGCGCCGCCGATCAGCACAAAAAGGAACAAGTTCAGCTTGGCCGATGATGCGCGCGTTGAACTTGGCTTTGATCGTAAGAGCAATGCGACGATGCCGGTCGTGCCGGCGATCACAACCGTGCTCGCGACCAGCATGAGCAACCAATACGCGATGCCGGACTGCTCACCCGCCGACGACGAGAAGAACAGCATGTAGCCGATGAATGCGCCAATCGCGAGCTGAATGCCCGATGCGATCAGGACCAGGGTTCGAAGGGTGGACATAACGTCACTCCTTGTGCCTCCACTCCGACGGTCGGATGCAGCACCCACCGCGTCGAGCACTGGCCCTCCATCAGCCCGGATCCCGGCTTACCTCATGCGCACAGCCGGCATGGTTTCCCGGCACCGTCCGAGAACGCACCGTCGGCAGGCCGCGTACCATGTGCCGATGGACTTCGAACGTTCCGGCACCATCCTGGTCACCTGCCCGCGCGGACTCGTCGAGAGCCTTGAAACCGAGGTGCGCGCGCTGGAACTGCCGATCGAGTCCATCCAGCGTGCGAGCGTCACCACGACGGGCACACTGATGGATTGCCTTCGCCTGAACCTCGCGTGTCGAACAGCGCTGCATGTGAACTATCTGCTGGACAGCTTCACATGCCGGTCGCCGGATGAACTGTACCGCCAGGTGAACCGTTATCCGTGGGAGAACGTCATCGAGGCGGATGGATACCTCAGCGTGACATCGCGCGTGGATCATCCAACGATCAACAACTCGATGTTCCCGAGCCTGAAGACAAAGGATGCGATCGTCGACCGCATCGCGTCGGCTCGGGGCAGACGGCCGGATGCCGGCCCGAAGACCACGGGCGTCGTCGTCTCGCTCTTCTGGCGCGGTGATCGCGCCCGCGTGTATCTCAATACGTCCGGTGCCAAGCTTGCTGATCGTTCGTATCGGCGCATCCCGCATCAGGCGCCAATGCAGGAGACACTTGCCGCCGCGGTTGTCATGGCGACGAACTATGCCGGAACCGAACCGTTTGTGAATCCGATGTGTGGCAGTGGGACGCTCGCCATCGAAGCGGGCCTGATTGGTCAGGGACGATTGCCGGGCACATTGCGCCCGCACTTCTCTATCATGCGCGTCATCGGTTTCGACCAATCCACGTTCCAGCGTTTGCGCACCTCCATGCGCAAAGCACATGAGCGACCGCTCGACCAGCCAATCGTCGTGTCAGATCACGATGAGAAGGCACTGATTGCGACCGAACGCAACGCGCGCACCGCAGGTGTGGATCAACTCCTGCGCTACGAGAAGACCGATTTCGCCGAAACACCTTTGCCGTCCGAGCCAGGCGTGATCGTCATCAATCCGGAATACGGCGTGCGCATGGGCGACGTTGACCGTCTTCGCCCGCTGTACGAACGCATCGGCGATTTCTTCAAGCAACGTTGTGCTGGATATCGCGGTTACGTCTTCACCGCGAGTCGCGAGCTCGCGAATCACATCGGCCTGAAGGTCTCGCGGCGCATGCCGTTCTACTCAGCCGATCTTGAATGCCGGCTCCTGCACTTCGACATCTACGAAGGCAGCAAGGTTCGAGCATCAGACGAGTCGTCGAGCGAGTGACATCGCTTGCTCGATATAGCCACGACCAAACAGGTTGACGTGATTCAGCACGTGATACAGCTGATACACCGCGATCCGTTCCGCCAGGTCATCAGGGATCTCGTGATGCGCGGCAAATGCAGACTCTGCTTCATGCGGGAATCCACCGAAGAGCCGCATCATCGCAATGTCTGCCCAACCATCACCGATGGAACATGCGGGATCGATCACCGCGACTGCGCCGTCGCCAAGCGGTCGCGCGTTCCCCGACCAGAGGTCGCCGTGCAATAGCGCCGGCTTCGGCGTCCGCGGCAGCAGATGATCCAGTCGGTCGACGACGCGCACCAGCACGTCGTGTTCTGTTGTGCGGAGCATGCCGCGATCCGCCGCGAGACGCACCTGGTAGCCAATGCGACAGGCGCGATTGAACTCGATCCAGTCATCGTGCCACGTATTGATCTGCGGCGTCGGTCCGCAGTGATTGTCAATCTCAAATCCGTACTGCGAGCCGCATTCGAGCGCGTGCAGCCGGGCGAGGGCATCGCCGAACGCGCGCCAATGTGCGGACGTCGCCGGCACTGACTCGAGATACTCCATCACGATGTAGTGATGCGCCTCAACGCGACCATGACCGAAGATATCCGGGACGCGCACGGTCTGCGTAGTTGACAATGCACGGAGACCATGCGCTTCACCATCCAATCGGCTCGCATTGTCTGCATGACTCAGCTTGAGGACGACATCTCGGCCATCGGCCAGCGTAATGCGCTCGATCGAGTCACCATGACCGCCCGCCAGGACCGATGATTGCACTGGATCCGCATCAATCGATGCGTCACGGAGTACGGCATGAACACGCGCTCTCGGTGAACTCACGATGATTGACCGAGCAACGCGTCGAGCAGCGCTTCACACGCGGGATAGACGAGTTGATAGACGTGCTCGAATCCGTCATCGCCGCCGTAATACGGATCGGGCACTTCGACGACGTCATGAGATCGATCGAAATCGAGAAGCAGGCTCACGCGATCAGTCGGCGCTCCCATCGCGAGGATGTTCGCACGGTTGTCTTCATCCATACAGATCAGGTGGTCGAACGTCGTGAAGTCTTCCCGCCTCACCTGCCGGGCTCGACTATCGAGACCAATGCCGTGCCCGCGCGCAGTCTCCCGCATGCGATGATCCGCAAGTTCGCCGGCATGCCAGCCGCCGGTACCGCACGAATCAATGAGAAAACGATCGGCGACACGGCGCTCGTTGACGAGATATCGAAATATGCCTTCCGCCAGTGGGCTGCGGCAAATGTTGCCCATGCAGATCATCAGGACGGCAGTCTGGTCGGTGCTGGCCATGCCAACAGCGTACGCACGGCAACGATCGCTGTCACGTCTTCGCAGATTGAGACTCGGATGACGACTTGGGTTTGGTGCTGGCGACCGCCTTCGTCTTCACATACGACCGTCGGGCGTTCGCGGCGGCATACAGAATGAGACCCACAATCACGATGGCGATCGGTGGGTACACATGACGTGCACGAAGATCGGTAAACAACACCAACCAGGACAGCAGGATGCCAAGTGCGGCGAGTCCGAACGCGATGCCGTAGATCGCAAACACCGCCTGCTTCACGCCACCGAGCCGGCGCTTCATGCGGTGGTGAATATGCTGGTCGTCTGCATCGGACATCGAGCGGCCGGAGAGCTTGCGCCGGATGATCGCCAGAATCGTGTCCGCGATCGGAATGCTGAACACGATCAACCCCGCAAAGACAAGATGCGTCTGACCGAGTTCACCCATCATCAGGATGACGACGATGCAGAGGTAACCAAGCAGCAAGCTGCCCGCATCGCCGAGGAAGATTGATGCGGGATTAAAATTGTGTGGCAGGAAACCCATCACCGCGCCGAGGACGGCAAGACACAGCACCACACGGGCGCCAACGAGCGAAGCCTGAGGCGGCGCGAGCGGCTGCGCGTTGAACTGACATGCAATCAGCAAGCTGATCACCAGCGTGCCAAGCATGAAGATCCCGGTCACGCCGGACAGCAAACCATCGAGACCGTCGATGAGATTCGCCGCATTGCAACCGCCGAGAACGAAAACCGCAATCAGCGCAGTCCCGATCCAGTAATACAATTCACTGTTCGGGAGCGCGAAGTTCCCGATCTCAAAGAGCGGCTCGCTTGGCGCGCCGAAAATCGGCTGCAATGCGCCGGTGGCGACGTTGACACCAATGGCATCGATCGCCAGCGCCGCCGCAGCGACGAGTTGGCCCGCGATTTTGATGCGCGGGTGCGCGCCCCACATGTCGTCACCAAGCCCGGTGATCGCAATCGCAAAGATGCCGATGACAACGGCAAGCGGCACTGGTTTGTGCGTCAGCGCGACCTCATTGACCAGCCCGATCGTCTCAAAGAAACCCGGAACGGGCGAAATCATGGTCGAGAGAAATTGGTAATAGCTCAGGCCAATGCCCGCGAGGACGCCAAGCAGGACAGCCACGCCACCCATGTACGCAATCGGTCGGCTGTGCTGCTTTCGAGATTCATCCGGATGATCGATGACGTCCAGCATGATCGCGATACGCCTGATGATTGGCGTGGACAACAACGTCACCCCGAACGCGATCACGAAGACCCAGAAGTAGCTGTGGAAATACCATCCCATCACGGCGGGATCGACCACACTCGTGTTGGCAAGGATCATGCTCATGGGCGCTCACCACCTGAAGGCGTCGCGGATGCCGCACGGCGCTGATCATCGGCAATCGCGTGAATGGTGGCATCGAGCGACCATGCCGGCGCAAACGAGGTGAGTGCTCGCAGGCGCGTCAGATCAGGTTGTCGTACTCGAAGATCATCAAAGCCCTCGCCAAATGCTTCGTCATACGGTACGAGCTGAACTTCGGATGAACTGTCGAGTGTGTCAATGACGGTTCGCGCGAGATCAAGGATCGAGATCGGCGTGTCGTTCCCCACATTGACCACCCGGCCATGCGCGCCTTCGGACTCAATGAGTTGCGGCAACAAACGAACGACATCGCGCACATCGCAGAAGCACCGCGTCTGCAGGCCGTCGCCATGCACCGTCAGCGGTTCACCGCGTAACGCCGCATCAACGAATCGCGGAAGCACCATGCCGTAGTTGCCAATCTGTCGGGGACCGACGGTATTGAAGAAGCGAGCCACAACCACCGGCAGCGCGTGCTGGCCGGCATAGGCGAGGGCAAGGTACTCGTCGATCGCCTTCGAACACGCATAGGACCAACGGCTGAAGATCGTGGGTCCGTACAGCACATCGTCGTCTTCGTGAAACGGCGTCTTTGTGCCCTTGCCATACACCTCGGACGAGGATGCAATCAGCACCCGCGGACGTCCGTGCGTAGCATACCGAAGGACCACCGAGGTCTCCTCAATATTCGTCTCAATGGTGTGAATCGGCCGTTCGATCACAAGGCGAACGCCGACCGCAGCGGCGAGATGATAGATCTCATCCCACTGATCGGGCTCGCACGCTGACAACACCTCGGCCACGGTACCGTCTATGCACGTCATCCGTTCGGAATCCAGATGAACCAGATTCTCGCGTGAGCCTGTTGAGAAGTTATCGATCACGGTGACGTCATCGCCGCGCGCGAGCAAGCGCTCGACAAGGTGTGAGCCGATGAATCCCGCTCCACCCGTGACCAGACTGCGCGTCCTTGACGCGTCCATGCCAACTCCACTGTGTCATCGCCCGCCACTTCAGCGAGCGATCAGCCATGCCCGACGCGTCACGCCGACTTCTTCTTCTTTCGGCCGGCGTTGCCGCTCGATGCGTACTCGGCCATCGTCGCGTAATTCTTCTTGAAGTAGCCACCGGCCGTTCCGCGCGGTCGATTGAGCACCATCCCGAGGAACTCGCTCCGCGTTTCCATCAACTGATGGCTCAAGCGCGACACGAGTCCGCGATACTCCTGATTCGCACGCACGACCAGCACCGCAGCATCGGTCTTGTTGGCGAGAATCATCGCATCACCCGCCACGACGCATGGCGCCGCATCGAAGATGATCAGGTCATATCGACCGCGAAGTTCTGCAAGCAACGAATCAAAGCGCGGCGTATTCAATCGCTCGAACACTCGGAATGGCGGCGTACCTGCCGGCATGATGTCGACGTTGGAATCGTCCGTGATGATTGCTGACTCACTCGCCACTTCATCTGCGAGCACATCACCGAGACCCGGCCGATCACTGTCGAAGCCCATCGCTTCGGCAAGTCGCGGACGACGGAAATTCGCATCGACGATCAACACCCGGCGACCGAAGTTCGCGGAAGCAGCCGCCATGTTCGTCGCGAGCGTCGTCGTGCCCGCTCCCGGCAATCCGCCAACAAGCAGAAGCGTCTGATGACCACCACGATCGATCTCACGACAGACACTTGTGGTTGCCTGTCGATACGACTCGGCGAGCACGCTGTACGGGAATCGTCGGATCGCAAGTTCCGCGTGGTCGACCTTCGTCGGGTCTTCATCACGCTCAGGAATCACGCCAAGCACGCGAGCATGCGGGATGACCGCAAGGTCGCTGGCACTCTTCACGCGCTGGTCGGTCAACTCGCGGAGGAAAATCAAACCGATGGTCAACCCGGTGATCGCCATCACGCCGAGCGGCACGATGATGTACACCTTGGGGAAGAACGGTTCGGTCGGCTCCACCGCCGGTTCAAGCACACGAACGCGTTGGGCATCCGCACGGAGTCGGATGAGCTTGATTTCGTTGATGAGCTGCTGCGTGGCATCGCGCTGCACTTCGAGGAACTTGCGCCGCTCTTCCTGCGCTTCATAGTCCGCAGTATCAGCTGCAAGCGACGCGAGATCCTTTTCCTTCGCGCCGTATTCTTCTTCCATGCGCTTCAGCGTGCGGTCGAAGCGTTCGATCTCATCCGCCTGCACTTTCAACTGTGATTCCAGGTTGCGACGAATGATGTTCTCGAGTTCCGAATCGCGTTCCTTGCGCGTCGCATCGAGACGGCGCTGGTATTCAAGCGCGACCGGATGATCAGGCTGGTACTTCTCCAGCGCGACACGAAGGTCTGTACGCAGATTGAGTTCCTGCTGAAAGAACGCCATCATGCGCGGATCCTGCTCAGCCACGAGCGTATCTTCAGACGATGGTTCCAGTGAACCCTGGAGCTTCAGCGAAGTCTGCTCGTATGCGGTACTGGTCATGTCGATCGCCGACGTCATGTCTGCGATATCCTCGCCCAGATTCTGCAGCGATCGACCGATTTCCGACTGCACCGGATCGTTGAAGGTCGTGATGCCCTTATCGCGGATGAACGTCTTGATATCTTCGTTCGCCACACGGAGGTCGCGGACGATCGCGTTGAACTGCGACTGGAAGATTTCGAGGTTGTCGGTGTAGACCTTACTGTCAAGCGCATCGCGCTTCCGCAGATATGCATCCGTGATGTTGGACAATACGATCGGCACGTCCGTCTTGTCACGTGCCGTCCAGCTGAGACGGAAGACCTGTGTTCCACGGACGGCGCCGGCCTTGATGTCCTCTTCAAGATCATCGATGGCCTTGTTGAAGTCGAGAACATCGTTCTCGATGAACTTCTTCGCCCAGGTTGTCTGTCGAACCTCATTCGTCGTGATCGCGCTCTGAAGCACATCACGGCTGGTCAGCAACAGCGTCTCGGTATTGCCGATACGCAGCACGGCATCATCGTTCGCGAATTCGCTCGCGCCGATGTCTTCTGCCTCCGCCACACCCGGCTGGACTTCGAAGATCACATCACCGCGATACAGCGGCAAGTATCGGGCTAGCGCGAGATGCGCCCCCATGCCGATCATCCCGCCAAGAATGCCTGCGGCAATGATGATGAGAAAGTGTCGCCGAAGCACGCGGATGGGATCGATGGACCGAGCACCCACCGCCGCACGAGCCGGTGCAGATGCCGGGCGCGCGCCGGAACGGGGGCGTGGGGTCGATGGTCGTATCGCAGTTGACATCGTCGTACTCCTGACTCTTCAGCGCGTCGTGCGCTTCGACTGCTCCGCATTGCGTGACGGGAATCAACCGCCTTGCAACTCGTCTTCCATCGCCTCGATCTCGGACTGCTCCACGGCGTTGGGGCTCAACTCCATGGCTCGTTCGAGATATGACCGAGCCCGTGATTCATCGTTCTGATCCAGATACACACGGGCAAGGTGGATACTCACGCTGGCACTCGGCCGGAGGTTCTGACTCCGAATCAGACGATCCTGAGCTTCCTCAAGCTGACCGAGCCGGTAGTGAACCCAACCGAGCGTGTCCAGATAATCGGCATTCGTGGGCCTTTTCTGCACCGCTCGTTTGGCGTACGGCAGAGCTTCCTCAGGACGGCTGAGTTTCTCCGCAAGCATGTACGCCACATTATTCAGGCAGGATGCGTTATCGGGCGCGACGTCGAGCACCACGTTGTAGGCCTCGATGGCCTCTTCCCATCGCTGCTGACCGACGAGATACCCGCCAAGGTCAAAGTGCATCGGCGCAATCAAGCCGGCATAGCGTTCGTTATCGGACGGCGTCATTTCAATCGCTGACGTCATCAATTCCACCGCTCGACTGAATTCACGGCGTGCGCCCCAGATCCGTGACAGCAACCATCGCGAGTTCGCGTCAGGCTCATCGTCACAGAGCTCCATGACGAATGCTTCCGCCGCGGCAACGTTGTCATCGGGATACATTTTGTCGAGCGCACCGAACCAGGCACTCAATGCAAACGTCGGACCGGTCTTGTCCACCGACGCTTCCTGAATCCTGACCCAACCGTCACGGAGGAGGTCGCGTGCTTCATCGCGCCGACGGCCGGCATCCAATGCTCGTGCCTTTCGAGGCAGAATCTTCAGGTAGTCAGGATGATCCTCATCGATATCGGCAAGCAAGTTGAGAATCCGGACATGCGGGACACGCGGCAACTCGAACAGTGCCTCGACGGATCGAATCAGGTCGTTCGTGTCGTTGGATAGGCCGTACGCAGCGTTGTGTGCTGCGGATGCTTCCTGATAATCTCGTGACACGGATTGATGCAGCGCTGCCGCATCTCGATGCCACTTCACAATCGTCGGATTGCGCTCGATCGCTTCGAGCACCGTATCCAGCGCGGCGTTACCGTTCCCGCGGAGCAGATGCATGTTCATCAATTGCTCACGCGCACGCTGATTATCCGGGTCAGCGCTGACGGCAACCGCGAGCTCCGTCGCGGCCAATGTCAGTTCGCCGCGCGTCTTGAAGATCTCACTTCGAAGCATGCGCGTTTCAGGCAATTCGTTCTGAATCTGATCGACGCGGTCCAGCGCCGACATCGCCTGGTCAAGCAAGCTCATGTCAGCACCGAGCGTCACACGCTTAAGAATGCTGCCTGCTTCGGCCAGGCTTGGCCCCGGATTCGTCGGTTCAGACTCACGCGCCGCAGCAAGGTGCTGTCGCTGGGCGTCGAACGCGGAGCGAGCAGTGGCGTCATCTCCTGCTTCCATCGCTGCCAGACCGCGCCCTTCGGCAATCTGTCCGAGCAACATGAGTGACACGTAATCGTACGACGACCCTTCAAGCACTCGTTCGAGTTCTGCTTCTGCGTCATCGAATGCGCCAGTACGGCTGATCGCATCAACGATACGAAGGCCGAGCACGCGTCCCGGATTCTTGTCGTAGACACGACGAAGATGCTCAATGGCCGTCTCGTATTGACGACTCTCAAACGCGAGATTGCCAATCGCATTGTCAATCTGCCGGGCATCGTCATCCTGCAAATCACGGGATGCCGACAGGATCCGAATCGCTTCGTCCGAACGATTGATGCTGCGGAAGTAGCTTGCCAGCGACAACACCGCATCGACACTCCGCGCGGCCTCCGGCTTGCGATCCATGAATGCCTGGATGGTCTGCAGGCCTTCATCGACCTTGCCACGTTCGCGCAGGAAGTTTGCCCGGAGCATCGTGGCACGCAATGTATCGCCGAGGTTTTCGTCGATCTTGTCCAGCACGAGACCGGCTTCAGCGTCAAGTTCCGCCTGGGCTCGGGCCGCCATCCGCTGACGCTCAGCCGGACTCATACTTGCCCACTGCGGCGCCGTGAAGATGCGGTTGGTCTGCGGATTGACGATGATTTCAGGCGTTGGGCGCAACGCACCGAGCATGGAAATCAGCGCGGCCGAGTTTTCGTTGTCGTTCGGGTTCTCCGCGTGGTGTTCGCGGCGAGCCTGAAGCACTTCGAGCTTCCTGCCGTTCAGTGACATGGCCTGGTAGTACATTTCGCGAATGGCAATGTCGCGAGGCGCCACGCGGACGCCCTTGCTCAACACTTCAAGCGCACGCACCGGTTTGCCCGACTGCAACAACGCACTGGAGTATTCGCGAATCGTCGCAACATCGGTGCTCTTTCGTCTGTACGACTGGTCGTACGCATCCAGCGAATCATTACTTCGTCCGACTTGCCAGTAGGCGATGGCGAGACCGCGCCATCCAACAGCGCTGACCGGCTTGAGATCCAATGCCGGCTCGAGGACGTCAATGGCCTCGTTGAATCGGCGCTGCAACAGGTACGCACGGCCCTGATACAACAGACCATTCACGTTATCGATGTTCAGGTCCTTCGCGCGAGCAACGATGGCCTCAAGTTCATCCCAGTCTTCCAAACGTTCAGCGTGGGCGAAACGCAACTCGACGAGAATCGCGCTGTCATCCGCGATCTGTCGAGCCTCTGCCATGTATTCGTTATTCATGGCGACCGCGCGGTCGATCAGTTCGCGTGCCGCCGTCGTCGCCGGTTCGTTCCCACGCTCTTCGTAGAACTCGGCAAACGCTTCCTGCCGATCGATCAGCTCGCGCAGCTGCACGAGAATCGCGAGCACACCTTCGCGCCGCTCCGCCTTCTTCACCTCCCAGACGTGATACTCGAGTGAATCCAGCGGATCACCAAGCTCAAGATTGCTCTTCAGCGACTGAAGAATGTTGCTGTCCGGGAAATCGGCGAGAGCCGAGTTCGTCAGCGCCAACGCTTCATCACGATTGCCCAGGTCAAACTCAAGCATCGCAAGCGCGGTTGCAATACGAACATCTTCGTTGCCGCCCCGGTTGTACCGATCGAGCACCAGATCCCGTGCTTCGGCGAGATTGCCGGCACGGGAGAGATCCGCGGCGCGAATCAGCATCGCTTCGACTTCATCGGCCACGATGCCTTCGCTTCGCTGCATGGCTGCGAGCACACGATTGCGTTCCTCGCGAGCCGGCTCGTAGTTCGGATCGAGGGCAATGAGTTCATCCATCAACTCAAGGGCCGAATCGAATTCCGTCAATTCGCGACGAAGTCGAGAGATATTCACATACACGCGACCATCGCCCGGATACAGGTCTGCACACTTCTCGAGCCAACTCAACGAAGAGTTCTTCTGGTCGATTCGGTACAACGCATCGGCGAGCAACAACATGGACTCAGACTCACGGAGCCCGTTGTCGGATGCGCGATCAACTCGCTCAAAGAGATTGGCGGCCTGAGAGTAGTTGCGTTGGGCGTACGCCAGTTTGGCGTCAGCCTTCATCACCAGCAGATCGTCCTCCGGGAATTCGGTGAACGCGAGAAGACGGTCTCGAGTCGCTTCGACCTCTTTGAATGTCTCAGGCTTGTCACCGTCTTCGCCGCGAACGTGCGCGCGAAACGCGATGTCGTTGAGCAGGCTTGCGGCTTGCTGTCGGAATTGATGCTGGCCGCGAGAGAGGATCCCGACCGTCATTGGCTGCGCATCGGTCACCGCCTGCGCAAGCTCCTCGCTCATTTCGAGGTCGTCGAGAATGTACTTCAGCTGCGCCAGACGCAGCCGCTTGTTGTCATCCTCAGGATGTCGTTCGAGATACTCCTCAAGCACCGTCGCCGCTCGAGTCGGGCCTTCGACCCAACGCATGCGCGACAGAATGCGCTCGGATTCGTTGATCAGCCCCATATTGTCAGAGGTCGCGAGGCATTTGATCGCGTGGTCAGCCGCATCGGCCAAGCGCTCATTCGAATACTCAAAGGGAACATTCCGATCCACACGCTCGCGACGTCGTTCGCCCTCTTCCGCGTCTCGTCCGAGTGACTCGCGGAACACGACGATCGTGGCGGTTTCCGGTCCGTCCGGAACGGCCTCCATCGCCGCCATGATCGAACCGTCCGCATCCGCATACGCCTGTTCGGACAATTCGGTGTTCCCCGCGTTCTCCGTGTCAATGGCCAGTCGAAGCTGTGCGGCGATCAGGCCTGCCCATGCCAGGTCCAGGTCCGGGTTCTTCTCCGTCACCACACGCAGGGTGTTGATGGCTTCTTCCAACTCAGCGGACGTTATCGCGAGTCTCATCATCGCGAAGCCCATGTGCATCCGGCCCCATTGGCGCTCGGGCACATCCGGCGGAAGGCGATCCCACATGTTCTCTGCCGACCGGCGCACGGCCTGCCAGCTCTGCTCGCCGCCGAACATCCGCGCGAATGTGTGCTGCTCCTGAATCAGCAGCTGGTGACCCTCGACATCCGCAGGGTTCTGATCAGGCCGACGACGGAGGATGCCGAGATACCGGCTGTATCGTTCTGCGGCCTCACTGCGCGACTCCGGTCGAATCTGCAGGAGAACTTTCTTGAGCTTCTCGAGTGCCACCGCGTCGCCAGGATTCTTATTGACGGCGCGGCCATACTGCTCGAACGCCTCGCGGAGCTTTCCGTCCTGATACAGCGCTTCGGCCTTCGCCATGTTCCGTGCCGAATCACCTCGGTAATTCAATGCATACAGGAACCCGCCCACCCCGATGATTCCGAGCACGATCATGCCCAGGAGGAGGAGAAACTTTGTATTGACTCGGCCTGACGCCATGCTGCACCTCATTCACCCGCCGTCGGGGTCCCTTGTTCCGATTCCTGTCGTGACTGCCGCTCGACGTCCGGCCAATCGGGCAAGCAGTACATGAACTCTGGAAGGAGTTCGGTCATCAGATCGGCAACGTACCCGAGAAACTCCTCTTCCGTGGAATCCTCGTCGCTGTACCAGGAAATCTGAATCTTCGCGTAATACGCGCTTCGTGTGGTTCGATCAAACGCAAGCTGACGCACACCGTCCGGAGATGGTGTGAAGCCGCCGTTCGCCACGAAGAGATAGCCACCGTAGATGCGCATCCCCGGCTGCTCATCCGATCGGTACGTGGACATGCGGAACTCCACGTCACCCGAAGGCAGATGGACCCACTCCGGCCGGCCACGCTCGATCAGATTGAATCGCGACACGCGCGGGTAGAAACGACCGGGCGTGAGTTCACTCTCCACCGGCTCGCTCATCGTCCATCGAGACGTGTCCAGTTCCAGTGGCAGGTTCTCCGGCGGATGCTGAATGCGCAGCCCACCGCCGGCAACCCAGCAACGGTCAGCAACGTGCGGCACCGCATCGATCATCCCGGTGTAGTACACCGTGTGGAGTTGCAGGGCGACTGGTGTACGCTCGCCATCTCGAACGTACACTCGATTGAGGTACTTGTTGGTCCCAAGCTCTTCGACCACCGCCTTGCCAAGCAATTTGTCGTCACCCACTGCGTCCCATTCGCCGAGCGTCTTGGGGATGCTGATAAACGCGCGCCGCATCGGCACCGGTTCCTTCTGCAACACCACGTTCAGGCGATTGACTGCGACCGCAAAGCCGCCAGCGCACACCGCGAACGTCACGATCGTGACAATCAACGCGATTCGGGCGCGACCGTCGAACGGATTGCGCACCGGCATGGGTTTGGGTGCGCTCGATGATGCGTCATCTTCGACCACCAGTCGCCGAATCACCCACTGAAGCCCAAGGTAGATGAAGAACGCGGGAATGAGCCAGATCATCCCGATCAACGTATGGAAATCACCCTGCGCCAGGCCGGGATCAATCTTGCTGAGGATCGCCAGCGTTGTCACGCGGAGAATGTTGACGAAGATCGCTGTGGGCACGGCGAGCGCGACGAGCGCAATGCGTTGCCACAGATGCTTCAATCCGACGAATGCCATCGCGACGCCCAGCGCGAGGAATGCCATGAGCATGCGCATGCCGGAACATGCTTCGGCGATATTCAGCGGAATGCGTTCGCCACCGCTGTAGAGATAGAGCGTGTTGGCCTTTCGATCGATATCGAAAAACAGGAGCGACATGAAGATTTCCGAACCGCGCGCAGTGATGTCCTGCATGCGATACGTGACGAGATGCAGAAAGCGGTCAGAGATCGTCTGCCCGAAGAGACAGAGATACGCGAGCGGGAACCAGAGCAGCAGCATCGCGCGCCAACCGCAGAACAGCAGCGTCAAACCGAACAGGGTTGTGGCGACGCCGACCGCCATCAGGTTGTGGTGATGTAACGTTGTCGGCCCGAAGGTGCAGATGAAGTAGAACCCGATGCCGGCGATGATCGCGAGCAGTCCGGTCCATGCGGTGCGGAATCCCATCGTCAGGAGTTTGCTGCGCTGCAGGTACACGAAGTACCCCGCGATGAACGGAATCGCGAGCGTGTGCCCCCAGTCTTCCTGATTCTGAATGGCCCACTGCAGTTGACGGAAGAAGAAGTGATAGAAGAGACCCAGCACCATCGCAATGACGATGGCCATACCGATCGCAGGACCGCGAAAGACATCCCACGGCGACGTGGTCGCAGTCTGGTCGGTCGTCGATATCGCGGCGGCGGTGTCGGCCTGATCACCCATCTCGTGTGTCCTTCCCCCTGACGCTCCCGGGAAATGGCCCGAGTCGGGCATTTTCAGGGAAATTGCGAGGTATTGCTACGTCAGCACGCTGAATCCGGTTCAAAAGAATCGGGCGCCTCGCCACAACCACGCGGCCCACGAGAAAGTACAATCTTTAGCCACGAGAGACCCCACCATGCCCCATAT
>JBCCFX010000014.1:0-31335 GCA_039029515.1 Planctomycetota bacterium | reverse complement strand
TGGGGTCAGTACGACGCCAGTCATGCCGCGCACGAACGCGAGATGGAACGCGTCGATGGCGTCGCGATCCTCGGTTTTCGTTCGCAACTCCTTGATGCGAACATTCCGAATGAACTGGTCGCGGACTTCGTCTCCAAGTCGCCCGATCGACGCTTCGGCATCGCCGGCATCGATCCGATGGCTGACGACGCCATGCACCAACTGGATTCCGCGATCCACATGGGCATGGTCGGCATTACCGTGTCACCCGCGTGTCAGGGTTTTCACCCGTCGCACTCGCAGGCATGTCGAATCTACGAACGGTGCGTCGACGCCGGCCTGCCGATCATCGTGGACATGGATCACCCGCTGACACCCAGCACCAGATTGGAATTCGCACGACCCGCACTCTGGGACGAAGTCGCACGCGACTTCCCGACGTTGCCGATCGTCATCAGTCAACTCGGTCATCCGTGGATCGATGAAACGTTGCTGTTGCTCACGAAGCATGAAGCGCTGTTCGCCGACCTGTCGGGCGTGGTCTCGCGACCATGGCAGCTCTTCAACGCACTGTTGAACGCAACCAGCTTTGGCGTGATGGACAAGTTGCTGTTTGGCTCGGGCTTTCCGCGCGAACTGCCGACCAAAGCCATCGAGTCCCTGTACTCGGTCAACAGCTTTGGCCAGGGCACACCGTTGCCATCCGTACCACGATCACGAATCAGCGCGATCGTGGAGCGAAATCCACTGCCGCTGCTCGGAATCGATGTCGGCATCGTGCCATTACGACCCGCCGACGACGAGGTTTTTGACGACACGGAAGGCGCTGGCACCCCCGCGTACAGCGAAGGCCCGACGACGTCATGAATGGTTGCTTTCTGCGATTGATCGCGGCTGGCGTGCTCATGATGCTTGTCGGCGCGATCGGATTGCTGACTGGCTGCCAGCTCCTCCGCCCGACCGAAAGTGGCGGCCGTCTCGCGGCTGTGTCACTGAATGACGATCCCGTCGAGCTACCACTTGATCCCACCATGTCGGTGTATCACGCTGACGAAGACGGCGAAGCGCTCTTCTATCTCACCGATATCCCAGAAGATGAACTCCTGAGCGGCGACGTGCAGGATGGCAGCTTTCTCGCGATTCGCATGTTGTGGAATCCAAGTCCGGGCCGAACGCCCATGGATGCCTCGGCAACCAACGCATCGGTCATCCTGCTCATCGCATCGGACGGTGAACTTGGGGTGTACGGCGGCGCCGGCTACGCATTGCCGCGCGGCTCGCTCGGCGGATCGCGCCTGCGCGTCAACCTGCGGCAATCCACGCTGACGCTGCTGGACTCGACACCGGGGTTCAACGATCTGCTCAGCCCGTCGCTGGTCTCAGGTGGTTTCTCAGCCACGCTCGATGCACGAACGTCACGACGGCTGTTCGTCGGCGCAAGCCAATTGCTGACCGATCAACTGGATCGGTCAGTGGTGCTCGGCGCAGATCACTGGTGATTTGAATTCGATTCGGATCAGGCAGAGATGCCGGTGATCTTCACGCGAAGGTATCGCTGACGATGACCTTGCTTGCGGCGATAGCCTTTTCGACGCTTGAACTTGATCACGTCGATCTTGTCGCCCTTGATCTCACCGACGATATCCGCGGCGACCTTGGCACCCGACACATACGGTGTACCGATGTTGCCGGCGCTTTCGCCATCACCCACCACGAGAACGCGATCGAATGACAGCGAGGACGTGCCGTCGTCAAGCGGACGCAGGTCCACATCGATGACGTCGCCTTCCTGAACCTTGATCTGGGTACCACTGTCTTCAATGATCGCGTACACGGCTGGTCTCCTGAAACGAGCCGCGTAGTGTACCACCTGATCTCATGCCGTGCCAGCAGTCACCGGCACCGCCGACCAGGGCCAGTCGATCGCTGCCTGTTCGAATGCTTTCTGCCAGCGGCGGCAGCCGGAACAGGCCTCGCACGGCGGGCTCGCGAACCGGTCGCAGACCTCCGCGAGATGCATCGGAACCCCGATATCAGAGGCGAGATCCACGATTTCCCACCATGTGCGATCCACGAACGGCGCATCGATTACGAGGGCGTCGACCCCTGCGATCCCCACCGTCACCGTATCCGCGATCGCTGCCGCAAGCTCCAGTGCCAGGGTCGCATCGTTCAGGTCCGTGCCGACGACAAATGGCCAGACGACCCGATCGATGCCTGCAGCGAGCGCATCGCCCGCAGCGCGAAACAGCCGCTGCCCTTCGACGCGAACCCAATCCGACTGGGACGCATGTCGCTGGATCGGCCCAAGATTGACCTGGTCATATGCGACCGGAAGCAGCGCCTCGTGTCGCAAGGATGTTCGCGTGGCATCTGGTGCGGCTTCATGGTCGAACCGGCCGCTCCAGAAACGAACGGAGGCCGTCGCAGGCTGAAGCAGCGCCGCGGTCAGAGTCGGTAACCCGCCATCATCAAGAAGAAGAACTGATGCATCACTCATGGTGATAGTTAGAATCGGTTGAGACGACGCCATTCCCTGAGAAACGAACGCACCGAGACGCATTCACCGCCGTATGACATCCGTGCCACTCATTCTGGCAGAGTTTGCCCTCGGCGGCATTGATGTCGGCGTGATCGCGGTCTATCTGGCCATCGTCGTGTGGATCGGCGTCGCGTCCCGGCGATCACACCCCGGACGACGTGAGGAGTTTCTTCTTGCCGGCCGCTCCATGCCGGTGGTTGCCGTCGCCATCTCCGTGCTTGCGACTATGCAAAGCGCCGCGACGTTCGTTGGCGGTCCGCAGGAAAGCTACGCGGGCGATCTGACCTATCTTGCGACGAATCTGGCGACGCTCATCGCCGTCATCATCGTCGCGACCCGATTTCTCCCTGCGTTCTATCGCGCCCGCGTCACGACGGTCTACGAGTTCCTCGGTCATACATTCGGCAACGATGCACAGCGCTGCGGCAGCATGCTGTTTCTCATGGGCCGGCTGCTCGCCAGCGGCGCGCGGCTGTACATCATTGCGATTCCGTTCTCACTCTTCGCTTTCGGCTCGATCAATGCTGAAGTCATGATGGTTTCGATCATCATCATCGCCACGATCGCGATGACGTACACCATGATCGGAGGTGTGCGCGCGGTCATCTGGACCGATGTGCTTCAGGCGTCGGTGTATATCGTTGCCGTCATCGCAGCGCTGGCGTTATTGCTGCAGAAGATTCCGCTTGATATCGGGACCGTGACCGAAGCACTTGCGCATGACGACAAGATCAGGATCATTGAATGGAATCCCACCAACGTCTATTCGATCTGGGGTGTGCTGACCGGATGGACGCTCTTCATGATCGCGGCGCTCGGCACTGATCAGGACCTGACGCAGCGCATGCTGACGTGTTCATCTCCAAAGCGCAGCGCGACGTCATTGATCGTGTCGACGATCATGTCCTGGCCTGTGGTCATGCTGTTCCTGCTGCTCGGCTCGCTCCTGTACATCTATTACCAGCGCACGGACCTGATGGGCGATGCCGCACCCGCATACGCCATCAATGACTCACGCAAGGTGTTCATTGAGTTCATACGCATGGAGATTCCCGCAGGCCTGCGCGGCCTCATGCTTGCCGGACTCTTTGCCGCCGCCATGAGCAGCCTGGATTCCGCGCTCAACGCGATGGCATCCACGGTCGTCGCTGACTTCTATCGCCCCTGGCGGCGGTCACGCGGTTCGCGCGGCGCCGTCGCACACGAGCGCGATGTCGCGGTGGCTCGGATGAGCATCGCGGTGTTTGCTGCACTACTCGCCGGTGTCGCCTGCGTATGCGTGCGCATGTACGACGCGGAACGCGATACGTTGATATCGTTCGCCCTCGGCATCATGATCTTCGCCTACGGCGGGCTGCTCGGTGTCTTCCTGACCGCCCTGTTCACCTCGCGCGGCAACAATCACTCCGCCGTCGCAGGCATGCTCGCTGGCTTTATCGCCGTTGTCGCAATGCGACCGCATCTCTGGGCGACATGGGCCGAACGATTTCTCAACACGGATCTGGGCGAAACGCCTGCGATCGCATTGCCGTGGCAGATGTGTGTCGCCACCGGCGTGAGCTTTGGTATTTGTGCGTTGGGCAAACGACCAACCATGCGTCGACGCACTGCCGTTTAGCGCAATCGCTCGTGCATTCGGTCAAGCGCACGGCGCAGCGTCTCGATGTCCTTGCAGAACGCGAAACGCAGGTATCGAGTGCCCTCATCCGACTCCGCGTAGAACACACTCGGCGGAATCCCGGCAACACCGACATGCTCAATCAGATGTCGACAGAATGCTCGATCGTCATCCGCACCAAACGGCGAGATGTCGGCCATGACAAAATACGTGCCCGCGGGCGCCTCGACACCGAACCCGACGGAGCGAAGACCGTCCACCAGAACATCTCGGCGCTCGCGATATGCACTTGCATATGATTCGAAATATGACGCCGGCGCCCGAATCGCAGCCACCGCGCCATGCTGGAGCGGTGTCGCCGTCGAGAATGTCAGAAACTGATGCGCAGCACGAATCGCCTGCGTCAGTTCCGACGGCGCAATCGCCCAACCAATCTTCCAGCCGGTGAGCGAAAAAGTCTTTCCGAGCGACGACATCAGCATGGTCCGCTCCGCCATGCCTGGCCATGTCGCAAGCGACAAATGCTCACCATCGAAGACGAGGTGCTCGTAGACCTCATCCACGATCGCGATGAGATCATGCTTGATGCACACGTCTGCGATCACCTGAAGTTCGTCGCGATCGAACACCCGACCGGTTGGGTTGTGCGGCGTGTTGATCAGGATCGCGCGCGTCGTCGGTGTCACCGCCGCCTCGAGCGCGGCTCGCTCGAATCGAAATGACGGCCCATTCATCGTCACAAACCGTGCCTTCGCACCGGCCATGGCCACACATGCGCGATACGAGTCGTAGAACGGTTCGAACAGGATGATCTCGTCACCGGGATTGAGCAACCCAAACATCGTTGCCGCGATGGCTTCAGTGCAGCCGGATGTCACGGTGACGTTCATTGTCGGATCGATCTGTCGACCGAAGCGCTGTTGGTGGTCATCGGCGATTGCTTCGTTCAGCTCCGGGATTCCGAAACTACGCGCATACTGATTCTTCCCGTCACGCAACGCCGCGATGGCGGCATCCTTGATGAACGATGGACCATCGAAGTTCGGGAAACCCTGACCGAGATTGATCGCGCTGTGCTCGATGGCCAGCCGGCTCATCTCCGCGAAGATCGTCTCACCGAATGGCTGCAAGGCATGGGCGACAGGCATTTGCATGTCGTACCAGCCCGCAGCAGCCTCGGCAAGCGCGCATCAATCTGTTCGATCGATCACGGTGATTCGCGTTTCGTCACTGTTCGCACGGATCTCGGGCACATACATCGCATGTGCCATCAACGGCAGACCGTGAAATTCACCTGGGACTTCCGCTCGATAATCGAATCGAATCTCCCAGATGCCTTCACCGAGCTTGTCCACGAAGATCGCGGTGGTTCGATCACGGAGTTCCTGATGCACCCATCGAGATCGCCCGGTGTATTCGCCACCAAGTCGCGTCGCCGGGAATCGTTCGGCGACATCACCGGACGTCATCGCTTTGATCGCGGTGCCGCTGAGTTGGCGAATCCACGCCGCCTCACCGCTGCGGACCTGCACCGCCTCGAAACCCGCCGGCTTGAGATCTTCGAACACGAGGTACTCGTAGTCGTTCTTGGCCTCGACGGTCACAATGACCTCGACTCGTTCACCGCTGTTGATGTATCCACCGTCATCAAGGGGAAGTCGGTCGTAGACAACGCCCTTGAGCAGCGTGTCGCGCGGCACGAGCTTGAAGTACTGCCGCCTGACGAACAGTTCGTTCCCCGCAGCAGGAATTGGTTCTTCGAGGCTGAAGAATGTCGCTTGCGCCGAGAAGTAGATTGGACCGTCGCCGGCACGCTTGATGATCTGAATCTCATTTGTGCCATCACGGATGTACGCCGGATCGACATCGAACCACGTGGGCGCTGCGAGCATGTCCTTGGCGGCAATCGCACGCGTGCCGACCGAACGGCCATTCACGAAGACTTCATACGCAAGATCAGATGACAATTCACCCGACACGCGAAGGTAGTCATTCATCGCCATCACAACCATGGCGGTGTCGCGGGTGTTCGACCAGTGTGCACCGCGCCGGTTCTTGATCAGCCAATTGGTGGTCGGTTCGATGAGTTCGTGCGTCGGGTCCACGAGCAACATCGCCCGAAGTGCCCACGCCGTTGATTCCACCGCACCATGCGACCAGCGCCACTCCACGCCGTCGTTGCCCCAGTGTGCGGTTCCGATCACGGCCTGCGCGTTCTGACCGGCATTTCCGATGACGACCGACGTGTCTGGGCGATTGTCGCGGAAGACGCCATTTTCGAGGGTTCGAAGCACGCGATGCGCATCCGAGGTCTGGCCGGCCTGATGGGCGGAGATCGCGACCAGCGATCGGGTGTACGCGTTGAGTTGATCCAGACGCGTCAACAAGTTGGCGTACGCCTTGCGCTCTCGGCTCGTCAGCTTCTGGTCGTCATTGCCGTGACGCCACGACGTGATTGCATGCAGCATCCACGCCTGAAGGTCCGGGCGATTCTCCGCTTCGACCAACTGGAGTTCGAGATACCGAGCCGCGTTGGCCATGACGTCTGGCTTGACATCAAGATCCGCCTGCTCCGCGGTGGACAATCCCCAGAGGACATAGGCAGACATGAACGGATCACTGCTGCCATCCTTCCACCAGCCCCATCCGCCATCACCATGCTGGAAATCGTAAATACGCTTCAATCCCTGCTGCGCGACGGCATCCAGTTTCACGAACGCCTTGCGACGCGCTTCCGGATCATTGTGCGTCTTGTCGACGAATGCCGGGTCAATACCGCCAAAAGTCCGCGCCAGCGCATCGCCCGGTTCGAGCCCGAGATCACGCAGTGTTTTGGCCGTGGCCACGAGCGGCACGAATCGACTCATCGTCTGCTCTGTGCAGCCATACGGATAATCCACGAGGTACGGCAGCGCATCGAGCGCGGTCACTGCCATGCTCCCGGTCACCTGCACACGCATCACTGTGTCCTCAACACGTCGCGCCGCGGGCAGGTCGAGTTTCACGGAGATCTGATCGCCACGCACCTTGCCTGACGATGCGATGAACTTCTCGATCCCGTGCGCATAGACGGGATACGACTTTTCCATCGCATCACTGTCCGCATCGCCGATCGCGGTCAGTCGAATCGTCGCCTCGCCAGCACGCTCTGCGTACACGAGCCAGTCGACACGCTTGTCACCACCTGCCGGCACGGTCACGTTGACATCGCCGATCGGTCGAGAGTGACCATCGATGATCATGCCGGTCAGGAGCACACCGTCCGCATCAAGCGTCGGTGTGATGGTCATGTCATCATCCGTGTTGTTATTGAATACGCCGGACAGAATCAGTTCATCGCCACACGTAAAGAACCGCGGCGCCTGGAGCCGAGCGATCAACGGCTGACGCGTTCGGACGACCGTTTCGCCTGTCCCGAATCGATCACCGTTGGCGACCGCGAATACGGTGCCCTTCCAGCGGGTCAGTGAATCTGCAAACGTCACCGTCGTGCGCGCAACACCATGCTCATCGGTCTTCAAATCCGGCTTCCAGAAGATCGTTGAACGGAAATCAGTCCGAACAACCACGTTCGGTTCCGCTCCTGCGCCACCCGAACCGCCACCAGGCGCGGCCGCGGTCGGTGCGATGCTTTTGGATGAGACTCTGAGCCCCACCGAATTCTCGCGACCTGACGCAAGTGAATCGATCCTGCTGCCGGCTACTGCGCCGGCAAAGTCTGCATCGGCCATCATGGATTCTGTCGCCGGCGCACCGAATTGGCCGCCACCACCACCGCCAGACCGCCGCGCCCGCCAGGCACCACCTTCATCGTCGATCGGCATGTTCCGCGCATCGATCACCGCACCGTCATCTCGGCGAACCAGTCGAACGAACCCGCGCTGCTGCACACTCGATGTCGTAGGCACCACGTGTGGTTGCGTGTCACCAAAGAAGAACTGACGCGGATCACCCGCGTACGGCGACTGAATGTAATACACGGACTCATCAACAACACCAAGCGAAAGCTCAGCCTTGACGGGCTTGCCGTCCACATCCGTCACCTTGACGATAAACGTGCCATCATCGCGCGGTTCGTACGCATCGCTGTCAGCCGCGACCTCAACATCGAGGTACTGGTCGACCGGCGGCACGACGACATTCTGCAGCGCCTGATGGACCATCGTTCGATCAACCATGACCGCAGCAATCCGGATATTCGGAATGCACCGAGCATCGATCGGCAGCCTAACGAGTTTCGCGTTTCGTTGCAGATGTACGACGCGATGCTCATAGAGCGAGCGACCTTCAAGCGTTACAAGCACATGTCGATCACTGACAGGAGCCGTGACGACAATCACCGCATCCTCGCCCGGACGCACTGTGTCCTTCTCCACAATGACCTGCACACCATCGGACTGCACGGCGAGTTCGATATCACCCGGCGGTGCAACCCACACGTGCGTCAACCCAATCACGGGCGGTTCATTCTCGACAATGCTTGACCACGTGACGCTGTAATAACCTGCATTGGTGGGTGTGAATGAGAGTTCGGCTTCGCCGTCATCGTTCGTCGCGATCGACTGCACGAGGATCTCTTCTTCGTCGTAGCCTCGATGCTGACACAGCCAGCCACGCTGGTTCGGCGGTGGAAACTCGCGCATCGATCGACGCACATTGTCCAGGCTCACCCCGGTGAACTCACGACCCGCGGGATCGATCCATACTTCACGCCAGATCTGGCGAGCCACACGAACCGAGCCCTTCACCGACACCGGCTCGTTATTTGCATCGCGCGTATTGAATGCGACGGTGGCGGTGGTGCCCGGGGCGTAGATTGACCGTTCCGCCTTGGGATAGACGTAGTGACGCTGTGCCGTCACGCGGACGCTGCTGCTGCCGGTGATCTCGCGACGCGATGCATCGGTGACGCGCGCTTCGATCACGTACTCGAACGACTGACCCTGCTCTGCAGGTGTGTCGAACGTGATCGAGGCACGACCGAAGGCATCCGTTCGCGTCGACTCCTGCTTGATGATCTGCCCTTGATTCCAGCCCCAATGGTGTCGCTGGTGATTCTCGTAGAGCCATGGATATGCACGCGGCGGCTGCCACGAATGCCAGTACTGCTTCTGACGAATCAGCACCTCAACGTTCGCGTTCCCGACCGGCCCACCGAAGTAGTACGACGCCTCAATCGACGCCTCAACCGAGTCGCCAAGCAGGTACGTCACGGGACGACCATCGTCATCTCTTGGCGTTGCGACAGTCACCTCGAACTCAGGGAGTTTGTACTCCTCAATCCGGAAGAGCGTGACGCCACCGAGCCGCGTGTTCTTCTTCGTCGACGGATAGAAGCTGATTCGGTACTCGCCGAGCGCCGCATCATCGCCGATGGTCATGTCATCCCAGCCGCTGCCGAACGAGTTCAGCTCGACCGTGCCATCCTCTATCTTGCCCTGTGGGCCTTCGATCTCGTAGTACACGGATTCGCCCGCCGGCGTCCGATACGAGCCGCGCGTCATCTGTCGCGCTGTCACCTTCCATTGCACGTCATCGCCCGGTCGATACGCCGGCCGATCCGCTGCCGTGAATAGACGCCAACCCTCGAAACGTCCGGGCGACCAGATGTTCTGACTGAGCACCATGGCCTGCCGATCGCCGATCTCCACGAGCACGGTGCCATTCATACCTCGATAGTTGTCATCATCGATCTCGGCGATGAACACACCCGATTCATCGGTCGCACCGCGATCGACCTGATGGCTCCACGTTCGATTCGTGCGGCGCGAATGCCAGACGTCCACCTTCGCATCGCCAATCGGTGCGCCCGACATCGCGTCGGCGACAAAGACGAGGTGTCGATCGTCGAATCGCTTGACGACCGCAGTGATGTCCGTGACGAGCAGAATCTCGCGCACGCGCTTCGCACCGGCCTTTGCCTCGAGGACGTACGCGCCGAGCGCGAGCGGCTGCGGGAGGTCCTCCTGGCGTGCACCCCAATGATGTGTGCCATCATCGCCGGTGTCGATTGACCACTCGACGACCGCTTTGCGGCCATTCAGCTTGATGCGTTCGAGCCACGAACTGTTGTCTGATCGATTGGCGCGCGCGGAGTAGTCCCGCCGCATATTGATGGGATAGATCGAGCACTTCACCGTGTCGACATTGCGCCACTGCGTCTGAAACTGGATCTCGGAGCCGGGCAGAAACGTCCCCGGAATCGCAATGCTCAATTGTTCGCCGGTGATGTTCTCAATCTGCCGTGCGGCATCATCGGCGTACGCAGATTCGCCAATTCGATAGTCGAGCACAATCTGCTGAAACAACGCAACGGCGCGAACGAAATCGGGCTTCTGCTCCCATTGTCCATCGGGACGCTGTCGAGCCGCGCCGCGCGTCGAGAGGTACGTCGCGAAATGAAACAGCGCTTCGTCATGCCATGGATTCGATCGCCCGGCTTCGATGGCCAGACCGTAGTACTGCTCAATCTTCTGCGCGGTGCGATACAAGCCGCCTTGACGTTCAAGCGATCGCGCCAGCAGATAATGCGCTCGTGTCCGATCGACGTCAGACTCAGCAATCTCCGCGACGTTCTCGAGCACCGCCGGCGGAATATGTCCTGGCCACCAACCACGGCCGTAGTTGTCCGGCGGCGTGGCGGCGTCAAAGACAATCTCCGTGTACTCGCGCCGAGCCGTATCGATGTCCGAAGAACCAGCCCAGTAGTCGAGGGCTGATTGATAGTGGCTCCACGCTGCGCTGTAATTTGCGGAACGCTGACGAGTCCACCAGAAGTCTCCAAGCGAACGTTGCGCGCCCGCCCAGATGTCATCACGTTCGCGCGGATCTTCGATCGCGTTGATCACCGTGAGCAGTTCGGATCGCGCCTGGTCAAAGCCAGTGTTGTCGCGCTGATTCGTGCCTGCGAGTGAACGCCAGCGGCAGTCGCCGATACGAAACATGGTCCATCGGCGCTGCTCGTCAGTGAGTTCAAGGCCTCGTGCCTGCTCGTACAGGGACAGTGCGCGCGCATACGCTGACTCGGCGTACAACCGCTCAGCGTCACGTCGGATCGTGTCGAAATCCTGCCGTGTCACGTCGGACGCGATGCGCCCGAACAATGGCGTCGCACCAATGATGAGGGCAACTGCGAGCAGCGGAACGAGCGAGCGAATCCTGAACATGACGATTCCTCCGGTGGCGACCGGGACTGGCCGGAAGCGCCACGATAGCGCGACCCGTCAGACTGACGCCTGAAGTGACAGTCTATTGGGTGGAATCGGCAATTTTGCCGGTTGGCGCTTGGGGATCGTCAGATCAGGCCGCGAACTGCTGGTCAAAGATCTCTCGACGCTTCGGGTCGCGGAGAATCTCGTATGCCTGCTTGATCGCAAGGAACTGTTTCAGATTGTCGTCGCCGGGCGCGACGTCAGGATGAAACTGACGTGCAAGCTGACGGTAGGCCGTCTGGATATCGTCACCGGTCGCCCCAAGGGTGACCCCGAGGATCTTGTAATAGTTCGGCAGATCAACCGACGCCGTCACGCCCTTCGGAATGGACTTCTTGACCGGCGGATCGTCGTCTTCGATTGGTGCCATCGTGCCGGTTGTCTTGGCTCCGATAAATCCGAACTCGGCGAGCGACTGTAACGCTCGCTTCAGCTTAGCGTCGAGCTTCACGAACCGGATGCCAATGTCATATGACCGGAGGCCCTGACGACGGACGCGAACGATCTGTGCGTGCAGATTGAGCGATCCCTGCGTGATACGAAGTCGAAGCGGAACGACCTGGCCCACCTTGAACGGCGGCTTGCCTCGCGTCACCGCGCGCATACCGGTGGCGGAGAGGTCGACGACCTCACCGATATCGCTCGACACCGAATCTGTCTTTCGGCGCGGAGCTTTCCGCCGGGGATCTGGGGGTAACGCTTCTCCCATGTGCTGCCCATCGGCCTCTTCTGTTCGGACGTTCAGCGCGAGTCATCATGGATCGGCAATCCAGCGATGACTATGCCGAATAACGGGCCCGAACCACCCTTTATCGGACGCATGCAGTCTCAATTCATGATGAAGTGATTCTGCTCCTTGATTCCCGTAAGGTGCGACTTGATCCGACGAACCGCGTGATCAAAGCGCGGGAACGTCTCCCGAATCAACTCCGGGTCATCATTGCGATAACCGGCTTCGGACAGAAGCGACCGAATCACGCCACGGACATGGTCAGTGAAGTCGCCCGCCGTACGGCTGCCCTGCTCCTCCTGGGCGATCTTCGTGAAGTCGCCCGCCAGGCGGTTGATGCGAGCAACTCGCATTGCCGTTTCCGTTGCCGTCGCAAATTTGAATGTGCCAGACCACTCCGCCCGCATTGCCTGCACGAAGCGCTTGCCGAAGACGGTCTGCGCCAGTTGCTCGTACAGAAACACCGTCGATGCTTCGACCACCTCGCTGTCCGCATCCTCCGGAAACAACAACCGGACAATCGGACAGAATTGATGCATGGAACGAGCCGCGGCGCGCACCTTGCGCTTGTCCAGAAGAAGCCCCAGTGTCATGACGTCACTCCTGTGAAATTCCGATTAGCGCACAAGGCTGCGAAGCAGGCTCGCGAGGCTCGGATCCAGTGTTTCAAGTTCTCGAATCTCTTCTCGCGCCGAAGACTGATCGCCGGTCAACACGTAGGAAAGCCCGAGTTGGTAATGCGCTTCAGCATCGTCCGGCGCATGCGTGAGCGCTGTCCGAAAGCACTCCGATGCCTCGGTGTGTCGGCCCATGCCCATCAGACGTCGACCGCGATCGAATGCTCGATCGCGACGAATCTGAATCACATCCGGCGATTCGGATGCAGCGATCGCCGGCTCAGGCTCGACGACCTCCGACACCGCGTCCACGACCGGCTCGGAAACGGACTCGACCGCCTCCGGCTCAGCGTGCTCAACAACAGGCTCGTGCGTCGCGGCGAGGGCCTCCAGATCGACCGATGCATGTGCCGTCTGCACCGGAAACGCCTGATCAAGCCAGTACGCTCCAAGGGCACCCACACTGCCAAGCAGGACGAAGAGCAGGCCCGGAAGCGCCCGGTGCCGAATCGGCCGCCCAGCCTGGCGCCCTTCGGCCGATCGCCCGCTGCCGTTCGTTACGTTGGACTGTGGATCGAATTGCATCCTTGAAGCGTAGAAATGGACCTTCTCGACGCCAGAAACACCTCGTGAGGTGCGCCATTCAACTGCGAAGCCACGCCGAAGAAGCGAACGAGGCAACCCCTGGCATCTGGATCACCTGTATCACATACGCACGACTTCGTAGGTCGACAATCGCAAGCACAACGAGCGGCATCATGTCCGCCCAGTGCAGCATGCATCGAAAGTTCCCAACCGACGTCCGGAAATACAGAGAGGCCATCTTGTGTCATGATGCCCATGACCGTGCGCCCGATCACCACGTGGGAACAGATGCCCGGGCACCAGACCCCGCGGCACGCCAGGGAAAGGACGATATCGATGAACAGGATCCAGACAACACGGCCAGGCCTCCGCGTCCTCGCAGCCGGACTCGCCCTTGCAGGCCTGCTTGCGACCGGCGTCGCCATGAGTCAGGACGGCCAAGCCGCACCACCTGATGAACCGCCGAACGGCAATGACATGACAGCCATGCTGGTGAACGGCCTGAAGGCCACGCCGGGATGTCTTGGCGTTGATCTCGGTGGGTTCGAAAGCGGTCGCCAATCGATCTTCGCGTGGTTCGAGAATAAGGCAGCGTGCAAAGCGTGGTATTACAGTCGTCCACATCAGGCCATGATGAACATGGTGACCGGCGATGAAGAACTGGATCCACCGCTTGCGCACGTCGAGGACGACGGCCCGATCATGGTCATTGCCACGATCACACCAAGCAATCAGCCGGAAATCGATGGCTTCCCCATGCCGATCAGCCAGATCTCGATCGAGTTGTTCCGCCCGCTGCCGGGTGGCGCGCATGTGAATGGTCGTCTGAGTCCCGCCGAACTTGAGGTTCCCCACATGCGTGATTACACACCAGCGGGCGATGCCCCCGACGCTCCGTAAGCAACTACCAACGCAGCCGACCCCAACGCCCGCTTCGTCGGGCGTTTTTTTGTTGCCATGACGATGCAGTCGTTACGACTTGATCGTCGCAAGGCCGCCGTCGACGCCGATGATCTGACCCGTCATCCACGAACTCGAGGGTGCAAGCAGAAATTCGATCGCCTGCGCAATGTCATCAGGCGTTCCGATTCGCCCCAGCGGGTGCATGGACATCGATGCCTTCAGCGCAGCCTCATTGCCGACGATGCGCGCTGCCAACGGCGTATCCACAAGCCCGGGCGCGATCGCATTGAATCGAAGTCCCGATGACGCATACGTCGCGGCCGCAGACCGGACGAGGCCATCAATCCCCGCTTTGGCGGCGGCAATCGCTTCGTGGTTCGGCAAACCGATCTGCGCAGCGCATGTCGACATCAGGACGACACTGCCGCCAGTTGATCGCATGTGACGTCCCGCAGAGCGCACCACGGCGAATGCCGTTCGGAGATTCTGGTTGATCGTGTCATCGAAGTCTGCAGCGCTCGTCATGTGCGCAGGGCGCAGCAGAATCGAACCGGCAAGGTTGACAACGCCGGTGATGCCTCGGTGCGTGTCGAAGATCGCATCCACAGCATCAAAGTCCGTTGCGTCCAGCACAGCGGTTTCACCACCAATCGCGGACGCGGCGTCAGACAGCGACTCGGATGTGCGACCTGCCAACACCAGCGCATGACCGCGTCTTGCCAGGCGCGTACTGATCGCCTGCCCGATTCCACCGCCGGCGCCAATGATGAGGGTTTGCTGATCAACTTGCATATTGCCTGGTCCTTAGTGCGAGATAGCGTGCGATTTTCGAATTCGAATTGGCCCTCGCGCCGTCGACGGATCCACGACGCGGCCTCGTTGCGTGATTTCGATCAATCCGGCATCAACGAGTCGTCGCGCCGCCATCCGAACCGTCTCCAAAGCCGACCGCCAGTCATCCGGCTTCACGCGCCGCGCGACCTCGCTTGGGCAGATGCTGGCTTGTCTCGCTCGTTCGTTCAGGATGGCAACAATGGCCTGTTCACTCGCGCGATCAATATCGCGAAGACCACGCTTGCGGCATCGCGATGAACAACATTTCACGTGTTCCCAGTTGCGCGCCCATGCACGCCGCCACGTCATCGTTCGGCCACACACCACACAAGTCTTCGGGGCCGGCGTGCTCATGACTCCATGGCCTCAAACAAGGTTGCGTGCGTTCCAGAGATCGGCGCCTCGCGCATTGCCAGGCATCGTCCTGCCGCCGCCTGGCCACTGAGCCACGCAGCCTCGACACCGTGTCCACGAAACCCATCGCCGCATATGACCACGCGCATGTCGAAATCGGCCACACAGTCATTGTCATGAACCTGCACACATTGCGCAAACCGCCAGCGATGCGCGGCCTGATGGACCACATCGCTGACGCTGATCGATTGGCTGGCGCTTGCCTCTAGAACTTCAAGCAATGCATCACGAATCAAGTTGGCGACAGCCTCGCGATCATCCTCAAGGTGCTCTCGCGTCCAAGCCGGCATTGTGTGGGCGACAAAATTCGTCACGCCAGATGCTCCGCGTCCCGGCTTGTTTGAATCGCAGACGACCTTCGCCAACACGTTGTGGTCATCGAAAAGCATCATGTCGGGCAGAGCGTCAATCGGCCCACGTATCGCGACCATGCCTACCCAGGTCGGTGATGTCACAATTTGATCCATCGCGGTCGCAAGATCGCTCGCCACCGGTTGGAGCAATGCGCGCGTCTGATCAGCTGGCATCGCACATACCACGACATCGAAGCCGCCAAATGACAGATCACCGTCACATGTGAGTGTCCAACCGGCAGCCGCACGTGTAAGGCCAGTGACGCGAACGTTGAACTGCACGTCCAGATCAGATCCAAGATGACGACAGATCGCGTTCATTCCCGGCGTTCCCACGAGCCGTACTGCATCGGACATTGCATCGCCCGCGCCTGCGACCCGCCCCCGCCACGGCGCTACATGACCATCCTGAATCCACGACCGAACCACACGTTGAAAACGGTCATCGTTTGCCGTAAAGAACGGCGCCCCGTGATCAAAGTGCGCCGTTGAACCGCACGGCAATGGTGTGCGCCGCGTGGATGTCCGTCCGCCAAACCCGCGGCCTTTATCGAATACGGTGACGTCCATGCCCTGATCGTGGAGGACGCGAGCACATGACAACCCAGCAATGCCCCCACCAATGACAGCGATGCGCAGCGCGCCGGCCGCTCGCACTTCGATTGACCTTCCAAACGCCGCCGGATCCAGTCGCTCAGCGTGCTGCTCGGTGGACCGTGCTCGAACTGAGCCGAGGATCCGAGTCGGCGGGTCGAACGGGCGATCAAACTGACCAAGACACCACAGCAGGCCTCCGTAGGAATTCGGGTCATTGCCGTCGAGCGCATATCGATGATTGAGATCAATGAGCATTCGCAGCGCCGTGTCCGGACATGGTGTCCACCCTGGGATGGCCTTGCCCCATGTCATGCGCACATTGTTATGCAGGCTGCCAAGACGAAGGAGCGACATCTGCGCCGCGTCCCACAATGGATCTCCGGTCGTTCCGCGCGCGAGTGTCTCATGACTGAGGACTTCATGTCGCGTATCGTCCGCGTGTCGGCGTAGGCTCTTGCGAGCCCAATCCGGCAGCGCATCCAGTGACTCCAACACATCCGGCGAGGTATATGCGCAGAAGTTGAATGCAAGCTCGCGCCAGACCAGTAGTTCATCGAGAAACTTCTCGCTGCCGGCACCGCCGACAGCATTGGCTTCGCGCGCGATGCGAAATGGGGAAACGTGGCCATAGTGCAAATAGGGTGACAACTGGCTTACGCCCGCCGTATCCAACGCATTGTTCCGTCGCTTTGCGTAGCTCTTCAGCCCATGCTGAAGAAAGGCCGTCCATTGACGGTACCCGGCGCAACTCCCACCTACCACGCCTTGCACAGGCGGGATTCCATGATCAATGGTGCACCTAGCGATTCGCTCGTGTAACACTTCGCTTGAGAAGTCGACGGTCTTGCAGTGCGATTCCACGCCGGAGAGATCAAGCAATCCTGCCGTCGAGGAAACCTCTTCGCAGGGCCTCGCGATACGCTCCGCCCACTCACGCTTTGCCGCATCACGAAATTTGAATGCGCGGGTAAAGCGACGTTCGAGCATTCGCATTGGCATCAGACAACTTGAATCGACGGCAGCGACGGCGACGGGCGAGTCGGATGCATGCCGAACGGTCCATCGCGACATCGGCGGAACCGGAAAATCTTCGGTCACCATGAGACAGCAGGATCTGATCAATGCCCGAATCGGCGATTCGTGTTGTGGTTCGTCGGGACAATGCACAATGCTTGCCACACCGCGTTCGCGAAGTCCGGCGACGAGATCGCGCGCGCCCTGCAGAATGAACATGTGATGCCGGTCACTGTTGTATGGATGCGCCCCGGCGAGGCCCAGATACACCAGGACCGGTCGTTTCAATGCGTTGCCGAGTGTGATCGCAACATCAAGGACAGGGTTCTCGTGGTCACGTACGGCATGATGGAGCCAGCACAGCACGAATTCGCCGGTGGTCCTGACATCACGGTCGTTCATTACGATGGTGCGCTCGTGCAGCTGCACCGGCAGCGTGCCGAGCATTGATTCCATCGATTTGAACTCGGAGGACTCCGTGGTCACGCTCAGGCATCCTGGCAGATGAAGAAGACGACGCGAACGCGTCGGATTCGATCAGGTCATGCCTATGGATTCGTCATCGTCACGAAAACCCTCGACGGATTAAGAATCACTATCGCTCTGGTCGTCAAACACTGGTATCGAACGCTGGTGCAACACTGGCATCAGATCGAAGTACGGGCGAATGACCGGTGAATCAGATTCGCTGAATGCCTCATACGATCCGTCAAAGAAGATTCGGCCCTCGTGCAACATCGCAATGCGCGGGCGCAGGCGATACAGAAGGTCCTTATCGTGCTTGATGATCAACGTCGTCCGCGCGACTGGAACCTGATCGTCCTCATGCGTCGTCCGAATAAGGCCATGGATCTGACGCGCGTGCTCCGGATCAAGTCCGGTCGTCGGTTCGTCGTAGAAGAACAATGCCGGCTGACGCGCAATCGCCCGTGCGACGGCGACACGCTTGGCCATCCCACCGGAGAGCTTGTCACGATCTCGATGCATCACTTCATCCGGATCGAGTCCGACGGCTCGAAGCGCAGCAATTGTCCTTGCTTCAATCTCCGGCTCGGGAATGCCATCGACTTCACGAAGCCACAGCGAGAGGTTGTCCGCCACCGTACCCGACACCAGTGCATTGCGTTGGAACACGACCGCCCAGTGGCGTCGAATCTGGTCCATGGAGTGGTCATCGAGATCGCCGATGTCCTGAAGCGGCGTCTCTTCGAGCGCATGATTCGCAATCTCAATTCGGCCGGCATCAACATCCATCAGCCCGATGAGGATGTGCATGAAGACTGACTTGCCGCATCCGGATGCGCCAACGACGGCGACGACTTCACCCCGGCGAATGGTCAGGTCGACGTGTTCGAGCACCACGTGCTTTCCAAAGGACTTCCGAACACCATGCGTTCGAATCTCGATCGGACCAGTTGCCCCAACCCGTTCCAATGAACGATCCTTCCCGCTGCATCCGTCGCCTTGATCCGTTGTGACGCCCGTCCAGCATGTCACGGCAACCGTTGAACTTCGTGCTCAAACTGGGCGCTTCTCATATCGCATATATCGTACTTGAATACGGTACTTCAGTCGGACAAGTGACCGATGGAATTGACGCGGGGTCACAATGACTCGAACCGAAGAGACAACGCCTGTGCAACCGCCGAAAGGCGATGCCGTGTTCCGCGCTCAGGGAATCACAAAGACGTATCACGTTGGTGATGTCGACGTCCATGCGTTGCGCGGCGTTGACGTTGAATTGTTCGCCGGCGAGTTCGTGGTGCTGCTCGGTCCGTCCGGGAGCGGCAAGTCGACGTTGCTGAATATCCTTGGCGGCCTTGATGTTCCGAGCGCCGGGACGGTGCAGTACTTTGATCATGACCTGACCGCATCCGACGATGCTGCGCTCACCCGATTTCGACGAGAGCATGTCGGTTTCGTCTTCCAGTTCTACAATCTGATTCCCAGCCTGACAGCGCGAGAAAACGTCGCACTCGTGACAGACATCGCTGAAGCGCCGATGCGGCCTGAAGACGCGCTGGCCATCGTCGAACTTGGTGACCGGCTTGATCACTTTCCGTCACAGTTGTCAGGTGGTGAACAGCAACGAGTGGCGATTGCCCGCGCGATTGCCAAACGCCCAGACGTCCTGCTGTGCGATGAACCCACGGGTGCGCTGGATGCATCGACCGGCGGCGTCGTCCCCGGCACGCCACTACTGGACGTCGGCGACCCGCGTGATCTCGAAATCGTGATCGATGTGCTGTCGACTGATGCGGTTCAGATAATTCCCGGCCATCCGATCGTGATCGATCATTGGGGTGGTGACCAACCGCTCGATGCGGTTGTGCGACTCGTGGAACCTTCGGCCTTCACCAAGATCTCCGCCCTGGGGATCGAAGTACAACGCGTGAACGTGATTGCTGACTTTGTGTCACCGGCAGAAGACCGTCGCACACTTGGCGATCAATTTCGCGTTGAAGCACGTATCCAGACCTGGGCGGCTGACGACGTGCTTCAACTTCCAACCAGCGCAGTCTTCCGGGATCAGGATCGCTGGTGTACGTTCATTGTGCAGGATGGCAAGACGGCACGTCGCGTTGTCACGATCGGCAGGCAGAACAGCGCAGTCACGGAGATCGTCGATGGCCTCGAATCCGGCGAAACCGTCGTGTTGTATCCCGGCGATCAGATAACCGATGGCACAACGGTGACAGCGACGAACGATGCCTGATCAATCACACGATCATCCACCTCTCGTCGGGATCATTCCCGCCGCAGGCCAATCCACGCGGATGGGCAAGCCGAAACAACTGATGATGCTCGGCGAGCGCACGCTCCTCGAATCGACACTTGAATCGTTGCGCGCGCCGTGCGCCGTGACGATCGTGGTCGTTCATGCCGGAATCGCATCGAACGCCCGCAGCTCGAAACGTGTTGAAGTCATCCAGAATGACGATCCAGCATCCGGCATGATTGACTCGATTCGCCTGGCCATGGATCACGCAGACGCCGGCATGCCACGGATCGGTGGATGGATGGTTGTGCCCGGCGACCTGCCGGGGCTGACATCCAACGAAATCACGCCGTGTATCGATGCATTTCGCGCTCACCCTGAGTCGATCATCATCGCTGCACACCAGGGCCGTCACGGGCATCCCATGATCATTCCGGCATCGATGACATCAGATATCCGATCGTCCGCGTGTGACAATGGTCTTCGCGACCTGAAAGTCCTTCATCGGGATCGCCTTCACATTGTGGACTGTCCTTCAGCCGCGGTGCTCCGTAATATCAACACGCCATCTGACTACGAGCGTCTGCGTCGCGAGCACGCGCGGGATACGAACACACGATGAACCAGCACGACACAACAGCAACTCCTGCATCGCGAACGCACCCGCTCCTGGACGTACTGCGAGGTGTGCCGGCGTTCAGCGCACCTGATGTCGCTGAACGATGTGCGCTGTGTGTGGTCACGAGCGTTCGAGGATCGACCCCGCAGGTTCCCGGCGCTGCATTGCTTGTCCGTTCTGATCGAGACTTCATCGGCACGGTGGGTGGCGGCTTTGTGGAATCGAATGTGCTGGACGATGGCGTCGCAACGATCAGATCGGGTCGAGGTGCTGTCAAGACGTATGACCTGACACACGTTCGCGGCGAGACCATGGGCGCCGTGTGCGGTGGTTTCATGGATATCGCGCACGTCCCCATCGCATTCATCGATGATGCATCGAAGCGTATCCAGCAATTCTGTGCCGCTCAATCGTCGAATGCGGGCGCCGCGCTTACGCTTCCGATTGAAGATGAAGAACAGCGCGCCCTTCGTATTCGGATCAAGCCGGCGCCGACCCTGATCGTTGTCGGTGCTGGACATTGTGGCCGTGCGCTTGCCGAGCTCTGTGCCACGCTCGATTTCCGGGTGATCGTCATGGATGATCGTGACGAGTTTCTTGACGCTGAAGCATGGCCGAGCGGCGTGACCTTGCTCGCCGGCGATCCAGCGGTTCATCTGGCCGCCAGCGACTTGAATGACTCGACGTGTATTGCCGTCGTGACGCGCGGTCATCAGCAGGACTACGAGGCACTTCGTGCCGTGGTCGGAGGCGACGCCGGCTACGTTGGCCTGATCGGCAGTCGACGAAAGAGCAGCATGATCTTCAAGGATTTACGAGCGACCGGCGTCAAGGACGAACATCTCGACGCCGTACGAACCCCGATCGGCCTTGATATCGGCGCACAGACGGTGCGAGAGATTGCGGTCAGCATTGCCGCGGAGTTGATCCAACACCGACGTCAAGCGGCGGATATTGAGGTTGATCTCATTTCGAGCCTGACGGATGAACCGTTGTTGGCCAACAACGCATCGTGACAAACTTTGATTCTGCGGCGTGCGCTTGCGTGGTCGTCGACGATGCCCGATCATGCGCCACCATGAAGCGATCACTCTACGCAGCGGTCCACTTTGGTGCCGCCTGCATTGTCGGGGTCGGGTTCATCGGATGTTCATCGTCCGAAGAACCTGCCGAGTCGATCACCGCTGAACCTGCAAGCCTCGCCGTGAATGCCGCCGATCGCACCGCCGCGCTCGATGCGTTTGACGTGGTGTACGAGGTGCTTCAGCATCCACGATGCATGAACTGCCACCCGGCAGGTGACCGGCCATTGCAATTCGACAACAGTGAACATCACATCATGAACGTCCAGCGTGGCGATGACGACGCCGGCCGTCCCGGCATGCGGTGCGTGACATGCCACGGTTCGGACAACCTGGATGCGCCACATCTTCCGCCCGGCGTATCAACCGTGTGGAAGATGGCCCCGCGCGAAATGGTGTTTGAAGGCTTATCCAAACGGGAACTCTCTGAAATGCTGCTCGATCCCGCTCGGTCACATATGACCACCGATGAGATGATCGAACACGTCACGCACGATGCGCTTGTGCTGTGGGGCTGGGATCCGGGACCGGGCCGAACACCGGTCGATGTCCCGCACGAAGACTTTGTTGACGCATTCACACGCTGGGTTGAAGCCGGCGCACCTGTACCCGGGGAGGACACACCATGATCAGCCTTCGCATCAACGGTGAAGTTCATGACCTCCACGATGTCGATCCGCGCACGCCGCTGCTCTGGGTGTTGCGCGACACGTTGGGCATGACCGGCACGCGATACGGCTGCGGCATGGCGCAATGTGGTGCGTGCACCGTCCATATCAATGGCGAAGCTGCGCGATCCTGCGTGAAGCCAGTCGGTGATCTCAATGACGCTGATATCACGACGATCGAAGGACTGTCTGAGGACGGGAATCACCCGTTGCAACAGGCATGGAAGAAGCATGATGTGCCACAGTGCGGTTATTGCCAGGCTGGCCAGATCATGAACGCCGCCGCGTTGCTGAACTCGATTCCGAATCCGACGGACGACGACATCGATGCCGGCATGGGCGGAAACATCTGTCGCTGTGGTACGTATCAGCGCATTCGAGCCGCGATTCACGATGCGGCGAAGGGAGAGGTTGACGCATGAGCGCTTCCCCGACCGCCGGCACGACCGGTATGTCACGTCGGTTCTTTCTCGCCGGTGTATCCGCAGGATCATTGGTGTTAGCGGCGCGTATCAGTGGCGCTTCCACGCTTGCGCGTATTCTGCAGGATGAAGATATCGATGCGCTGACGTTCGAACCGGATGTGTTCGTCAGTATCGCGCCAGATGGCATCGTCACGATCGTCGCGCACCGGTCCGAAATGGGCACCGGTATTCGAACCGCACTCCCAATGGTGGTCGCCGATGAACTTGGCGCTGACTGGGAGCGTGTCTCGATCGACCAGGCCATTGGCGATTCAACCTACGGCTCGCAGAACACCGACGGTTCTCGAAGTGTTCGGCGCTTCTACCAACGCATGCGCATCGCCGGCGCGACAGCACGAACCATGCTCGAGCGTGCGGCTGCAGCGCAGTGGGATGTTGAAGCCGCCGATTGTGTTGGCCGAGATCATCGGGTCACGCATATGCCGACCGGGCGAACAGTTGCGTACGGGGAATTGGTCGATGTGGCGCGCGAACTGGACGTGCCTGAAGAGGATGACCTCGTCTTCAAGCCAAAGTCCGAGCGCAAGTACGTCGGAACCAATGTGGCCATTGCCGACCTCGATGGCATCGTAAATGGCAATGCCCAATTCGGCATGGACATTCGTCGTCCGAATATGGTGTTCGCGGTCGTGGAACGCTCGCCCGTGCTTGGCGGCGCTCCCACTGGATTCAACGCGGATGATGTGCGCTCCATGGCGGGCATCGTGGACGTCGTCGAACTACCGACCTTCAGCCCACCACACGCGTTTCAGGCACTCGGCGGGATTGCCGTCGTGGCGTCGTCGACCTGGGCAGCGCTCGAAGGCCGAAAAGCGCTTCGAGTGACCTGGTCGCCCAGCGATCACGCTTCATACGATTCGACTTCGTACGAACAGTCACTGCTGGATGCGGCGCGAAGTGAAGGCCAGGTGGCGCGAACGCAGGGCGATGCGAAGTCAACGCTGGATGCCGCCGATGCATCATCGTGCCATGAAGCGGATTACTACGTCCCGACGCTCGCCCACGCATCGATGGAACCGCCTTGCGCGGTAGCCGAGCTGACATTTGATGACGATGGCGCGGTTACGGCATGCGAAGTCTGGGCTCCGACACAGAATCCCCAGGCAGCCCAGGGACAGCTGGCGAGCAGCCTTGAACTTCCACCCGATGCAATCACGGTGCATGTGACGTTGCTCGGCGGTGGTTTCGGTCGCAAATCCAAGCCGGACTTCATCGTCGAAGCTGCCCTGCTCGCGCGCGACTTGAAGCGTCCTGTGCAGGTGGTCTGGACGCGCGAGGATGACATCCGTCACGATTACTTCCACTCGGTTGCAGCGTGCCATGTGCGCGCGGCTGTCGATGACGACGGCATGCCGACCGCCTTGATCCAGCGTTCCGCGTTTCCCACCATCGGATCCTCATTCAATCCTACGGCTCGTTACGGGCAATCGTTTGAGCTTGGCCTCGGCTTCACGGATATGCCGTACGACGTGCCGAATCTCCAGGTCGAGAACGGTCCCGCTGAGGCGCATCTTCGAATCGGCTGGCTGCGTTCGGTGGCGCACATATTCCATGCGTTCGCAGTGTGTTCGTTCCCGGATGAACTGGCGCATCGCGCCGGGCGTGATCCGTATGAGTACCTGATGTCACTTCTCGGTGCGCCGCGTCATGTCGAACTCCCGGGCGTCGAATACGCCAATCATGGCGAGCCGCTCGAACGATACCCGATCGATGTCGGTCGACTGCGCGCCGTGACAGAGCGTGTGGCCCAGCACGCGGATTGGGGTCGAACCATGCCGCGTGGACGCGGCCTGGGTATCGCCTGTCATCGCAGCTTCCTCAGCTACTGCGCCAATGTGATTGAGGTTGATGTTGCACCGGATGGTACGGTTCGCATTCCCAACGTCTGGGTATCCATTGACGCCGGCACCGTGATCCACCCGGATCGTGTTCGCGCCCAGATGGAAGGCTCGGCGGTCTTTGGCGCCTCGCTTGCGATGTACGGCGAAATCACGGCCACCAACGGCGTTGTCGATCAATCGAACTTCCATGACTATCGCATGGCAAGAATCTATGACGCGCCACAGATGGTGCATGTCGACATCGTCGAGAGTGATGAACTTCCGGCGGGCGTGGGTGAAGTCGGCGTTCCGCCCTTTGCCCCAGCGCTGTGCAACGCTATCTACGCCGCAACCGGTCATCGCATCCGACGCCTGCCAATTATGCACCACGATCTGAGTTGGAACGCATGAACACAGCATTCGTCATGAGACGCGCACTGTTGGTCGTCGTGCCAATCGCGTGGTTGTTGTGTGCACCCGGCTGCATCGTCCAGGACATTTACGAACAGCTTGAAATGACAAATGCGTCAATCGAGCGCGTGGAAGGCCAGCTCGAACGCGTCGAGACTGAGATGGACGAGATCCGCATCACCAACGAAAGCCTCGCGCGACTTCAGACGCGAATCGAGCGGCTCGAAAGCATTGACAATTCGCTGATCAAGATCGACGAGCATCTGGCATCGCTCCGAAAGACGATCGCCAATATCGATTCCACGATTCCGTTCCTGCAGATCAGCGAGGATGATGACCCCGACGACGCGATCGACGAATCCACGTCCATCGACGTCGAGGATGCCAGTCCGGACGCGGATCAGCCGTGAGTCGACGGCAGGCCTGATGACGCTTGGGCCGATCTGACATATTCGGTATAGTCGATCTGTTGTTGACGTCGTCTGGGAGGACGTGCCATGCAGATCACCGTAGAACAGTTCATTGATGCACCGCAGGCGGATGTGTTCGCCGCGGCGACTGATGTCGATCGCTGGGCGGAGTACATCGATGACATCGTCCGCGTAGAACGCCTGACCGATGGACCGGTCGGCGTCGGCACCCGTGTGCGTGAGACGCGACGCATCATGAAGAAGGAACAGACCGAAGAGATGGAGTTCACGTCGTTCGTGCCGAACGAATCGTACACACTCGGCGCGAATTCATGCGGCTGCGTCTTCTCCACAACATGTCGACTGACGCCTCGTGATGATGGAACCGTGGTGACCATGGATATGCATGGCCAGGGCACATCGTTCATGACACGAGCTGTCGGCGCGGTGACTGGTTTCATGATGAAGGGCATGATGCGTAAGTGCCTGGAACGGGATCTTCTCTGCCTGAAGCAAAGGCTCGAAGCATCGCCGGCCACGGCATTATGACAACGTCCGATCACGTCTGATCGCCATACAAATCTGCGCATGTTCGAATTTATGCGGACGAGGTACATGGGTTTTGATGGATGTTGCAGGCCTCGGACTCAAGCATGCGATGCGATTGAACGACATGACTTCCCTGCGTTGATCGCCACGATCGCGTCCGGCGCGTGTTTGTGACCCAGAAGTCGCTGCACTGAACCAGGATGTGTTCGACGGAAGGATTCACGCACGCCGGGGGGCGCGCAACCGACTCGACGATCGAGCCGAGCACGCATTGGGTGACATCTGATTTCCGCCGAACGTCGCGCTCGTGCCGTTGGTCGTTGTACCAGCGGTTGCCCCGTCGCAGGCGGAGATGTGATCGATGAATCGGCCCTCGTTCCGGCGTCGCGTTGAAATTCGCGATGATGAACTGCAGAAACTGTATACCGCGATGGATGCCATGGCGCCGCCAGAGGAGTCCTCGCGCACCAGCGCTCGCGTGCAGTATCGCGTCAAAGACATTCCGTTGTGCATCTACCAGGCACAAGGGACACAACAAGCCGTACTCGCGTACGGGCGCAATATCTCGCGCGGCGGTCTTTCTGTGCTGCATCATGGCTTTGTCCACAAGGACGCAGAATGCACGGTCATTCTTCGCCAGGCAGAAGGCGAGAAGCTCGTCGTCAAAGGCATCGTTCGACATTGCCGGCTCGTGCAGGGCATGTGGCATGAGCTCGGCATTCAGTTCCGCGAAGAGATCGATCCTCGCCTGATTCTCGGATCGGCGATGTGCGAAGAACACGCCATCGGTGACGCGGCCACAGGCCAACGAAAGGGATCAGGACTCGTGCTTCTGATGGAACCGCTCGAGCCGGACCGCCTGCTGCTCGACGCCCGGCTGACTGAAGGCGGCTACGAGACAATCAGCGTCGCAACACCCGGTGCCACGCTTGATGCTATTCAGCGCCAGCCGATTCCAATGACGATGATCGGCACGACGACGCTGACCGACACCGAGGTTCGCCTGATCCAGCGCATTCGAGAAACCGGTTACACCGCCCCACTGACCGTGCTGAGCGCGGATGATTCACCGAATGCAGTGGCTCGGGCACGCGCTGCCGGCGCGTCCGATTGCATGGCCAAGCCATACGACATGGCACTGCTCCTCGCATCGATTCGCACGAGCATCGAGCCGGAATCATTTAAGCATCCACTGTGCAGTGCATTGCAACGCGATGGCGGCTTTCAGGAACATATCGACCGATACGTTGGATACGTTCGACGACTGAGTGATCAGATCGAGAAGGCCTATCAGCTCGAAGACGAAGCGCAATGTCGACAGCTATGTCTGGAACTGAAGGGATCCGGCTCGGTCTTCGGTTACTCAGAATTGAGTGTCCTCAGCACCATCGCACTCAAGTCTATCGATGATGGATTGTCTTCGGAGTCGTTTCAGAACCACCTGACAATACTGCTTGCCAGTTGCCGGACGCTTTCGAACGGTTCGCCATCCGCCCCGCTGGCGGCCTGAGGCGATTCGCAGCGATATCGACTTTCTCAGGACAAGATGGGATGATTTCGCATCAACGCCGACGTTCTTTGTAACGGCAGCCACGCGGTGTCATCCTAATGCTGACGCAACCGACTTGCTGTTGCCACGCACTCTGATGAATTGATCCTGATGCACGTCCGACTCAGCACCAAGCTTCTGCTCTTTTCTGAATTGGTTCTTATCGTGCTTGTCGCGGGAATGATCATTCCGATCCGCGCACAAATGCGAGGCCAGGTCATTCATGACATGCAGCACGAGCTGCGGTCTGTCGCGGCAACCGCGGCACTGCAGATCGATGGCGAATTGCATGAACAGGTCGCACGCACCCAAACCGCCGATGATCCGGCGTTCATCGAGCTTCGATCACGCTTGCAGCGTGTGGCTGATGCGAACGGTTTCGACCAGAACAACATCTATACGTTCTTCAATGATCGCGTCGAAGGCGACCTTCGGTTTGGCGTGATGATTCACGAGGAGCCGTTCATCGGCGAAGCGTACGCGGTCAAAGAACATCAGGCGATGACGGCCCAATCGGGTGAACCGTATACATCCAACCTGTTTACGGATGAGTTCGGTGACTGGATTGCTGCGGTCGCGCCGATCCGCAATGCTGAGGGTGAGATCGTCGGCCTGCTCGAAGTGGCCGCCACCGCGAACACATTCTTTGCACGCGTCGACAATGTGATTCTCGTAACATCGATTGCTGCGACTGTCGGTTTGATTCTGGCGTCGATCGCCGGATACCTGGTGCTGCGCCATCTCGTGATTCGACCGGTGCGGACCATTCATCGCGGCATGCTGGCATTGTCAGCCCACGATTTCACGCATCGCACGGTCGTCAAATCCGGTGATGAGCTGGAAGAACTGGCAAACACACTCAACCAGATGTCGAACCAGCTCAATGTGGCGCGCACGATTCAGGCTGGATTCGTGCCGCAGCACCCGCCTGAAGTCCCCGGTTATGTCTTTGCCTACCGCTCCGATCCATGTGATGCCACCGGTGGCGACTACATCGATGCGTTCGACCTCGGCAACGGCAATGTCGCGATCCTGGTTGCCGATGTCACCGGCCATGGTCTTGGCCCATCGCTGATCATGGCATCGTGTCGATCCGCACTGCGCGCACTGGCACAAACGGGACTGCCACCCGGGCCACTGCTCGAGAAACTCGAGATGCAACTCAAGGACGATCTTGCGAGCGGCAGGTTCATCACGATGATCTTCGGCATCCTGACGCCGAATGGCACGTTGACGTATGCAAACGCCGGCCACGCGCCCGCAATTGTGATTCGCGATCGCGAAGCGCTTCAGCTCGATTCACACCGGCCGCCGCTCGGGATCATTCTTGAGTCATTCGAAGGCGATTCCTGTTCACTGGAAGACATGCAGGCCACCATCAAGCTCGCGCCCGGCGATCGCATCATGCTGACATCGGATGGTGTCAACGAAACGCAGGATACGGCCAACGCGCAGTTTGGCATCGAACGTATCGAGGCCATGGCAAAGCGCCGTGATCTGGATGCGCATGCGGTGGTCAGCGCATTGATTGATCAGGTCACGCTCCACCGGGCAGGACGCCCGGTCGATGACGATATCACAATGCTGTGCGTGGATCGCGTTGCGTTGACGTAAGTGCGATCCGCCTTGTTCCGAGTATCCAACGGTATGCTACGCATACATGTCGTTACGCATTGGTATTGTGGGAGGCGGCACCGCCGGACAGGCATTCGCAATCCTGTGCGCCCGTCAGGGCCACGATGTCACTGTCTTTGAGCAGGCACCACAGTTCGGCCCCGTCGGCGCGGGTCTTCTGATTCAACCGACCGGACTGTCGATTCTTCGCCGCCTGGGCGTTGCGACCGAGTTGCTCGATCTGGGCTCGCCGATTCATAGGCTGTACGGGACGACCCATCGCGGACGCAACGTACTGTCGCTTGCGTACCGCGATCTCGATCCACGACTTCATGGCTTGGGCGTTCGACGTTCGGCGTTGAATGCCGTGCTGTTCGCAGCCATGACCGAACTCACCATTGACATTCAGTTTGGCGTTACGGCATGTTCATTCAATGATGATCGCGATGGATTTCTGACCGCCGATGGTCAGGAGCACGGCCCGTTTGATCTGCTCGTTGCTGCGGACGGCGCTCGATCATCGCTGCGCGCCTCGTTACCGCACCTTGTGCGACGCGACCGTCGATATCGATGGGGCGCGCTGTGGTTCATCGGAGAAGACCGCGATACCGTCTACGGCGATACGCTTCGACAGTTTTATCGCGGTACGCAGAACATGATCGGCTTCCTGCCATCCGGTCGGGCGTCGCACTCCGCGCCGCCTTCCGTCAGTCTGTTCTGGAGCTTGCCTCTTGATCACTGGGCCGGAGCTGAGCACTGGGACCTCGAGTCATGGAAGGCGACAGTTCGCCAACTGACGCCGGACGCCGAACCTCTCCTCAGTCAGATTACTGCGTCTGATCAACTCGTCTTTGCGCCATATCACGATGTGATCATGCGTCGACCTTATGAGGGCCGAGTCGTATTTCTCGGTGACTCGAGTCATGCGATGAGTCCGCAGCTCGGACAAGGCGTCAATCTTGCCTTGCTTGATGCGTCGGTTCTCGCCGACACGCTCACGGACCATGCGTCGCTTGCTGAAGCATTCTCAGCATTCCACCGCATTCGTCGACGGAATGTCGCGTTCTACCACCGCGCCTCGAGATGGCTCACGCCGTTCTTTCAATCGAACATGACGCCGGTTGGCCTGATGCGGGATGTCATCATGGGCCCGATGTGCCACGCGCCTTTCGTTCGACACCAAATGCTGCTTTCGTTGTGCGGCGTCAAGACAGGTGCCCTGACCGCCAATGCCGTACCGTCCAACATGCCGTAACGACTTTCCGAGTTCCGCGCTCATTTTTCGGTGGACGATTCTGTGGCGGTCGCGAGGATATCGGCATGTCAATCGCCGCACCCACCGCCGCGTCGCCATCCACAGATGAGATGTACGATGCACTCGTTCGACGAGATGCCGCATACGAAGGCGTCTTTGTCGCCGGCATTCGAACGACCGGCATCTGTTGTCGTCCGACATGCCCGGCACGCAAGCCGCGCCGCGAAAACGTGGAGTTCTTCCCGAGCGTGCGCGAAGCCCTGCTCGCGGGGTATCGCGCGTGCAAGCGATGCCATCCTCTCGAACCGGTCGGCACCGTGCCAGCATGGCTGCGCGAGATCGTCGATGCGATCGATCAGGATCCGGCGCGACGCTGGCGCGATCAGGATCTTCGTGATCGCGGCCTGGATCCCGCGCGGGTTCGTCGGTGGTTTCAACGACATCACGACATGACGTTTCACGCGTACCAGCGTTCGCGCCGTCTTGGTGCGGCAATCGGACGACTTCATCAGGGCGATGACATTCTCAAAGCCGGGCTCGATGCAGGGTTTGAGTCGGCCAGCGGGTTTCGGGATGCGTTCGCGAAACTGTTCGGACATCCACCGGGGACTCGAACGAACGGCCCGATGCTGACCGTGACCCGGCTGACATCGCCACTCGGCCCGTTTCTGGCCGCTGCGACCGATGAAGCTCTCTATATGCTTGAATTCGTCGATCGGCGCATGCTGCCAACGCAGATCGAACGCCTCTGTCGACG
>JBCCFX010000013.1:0-31816 GCA_039029515.1 Planctomycetota bacterium | reverse complement strand
GCCGACCGCGTCGGAGGAGTCCGCGCCGTGATCGGTCGGAACGAACCATGTCATTGCGGAAGCGGCCGTAAGTACAAGAGTTGCTGCATGGCGGCTGATCGCGCCCGCGGCAATACACCGACGCCGGCGGCGAAACGTCCGATCGCGAAGCGACCGGCAAAACCGGCGACGCGGGAGCAGCGCCATGCCAAGGCCATGTCGGCCTTTGAGTCGCAGCAGTTTCCTCGTGCGCAAGCGATGTACGAGGCATTGCTTGAGGACTATCCCAATGATTTTGCGGCGGCGTTTTACCTGGCGCAGATTCACACGGCGAATGGTCAGATCGATGATGCGCTCACCATGGCGGGACGGGCGGCAGCATTGTCGCCGAAGACGGCAGACATCCGCCGATACAACGCCCATCTGTTGGCGCTTGCCGTCCGCGATGATGAGGCGATCGATGAACTCAACGCCGTGCTCGCGTTGACGCCGAACGACGGTGCGGCGTGTGTCCAACTCGCATCGATTTACGAACGCCGGCACGAACTCGATACAGCGCGATCAATGGTCGAAAGAGCAGAAGCCAATCAGGCGGACATCGTTGAAGTCGCGCTGATGAAATCAACCCTCCTGATGCGCGAAAAGAAGTATGAAGAGGCCAGCGCGCAGCTCGAGGGATTGAACGTCGACCATGCCGATCCCGCAGTCGCATCGGCGTACTTCAAGCAAATCGGTGGCATTCAGGACAAGCTGAAGAACTACGACCAGGCGTTTGAAGCGCTGGGTCGATCGGCTGCGCACATTCAGCGAGCACCGCGATTCCTGCAGATTGACACGCAGCATCATCAGCGACTGACCGAGAATCTGCGCTCAGTTGATTTTGCTGACGTCTGCAGAAAAGCATCGGCACGTTCATGCTCGGATGGGCTTCCTCGGCTGGCGTTCATTGTCGGATTTCCTCGGTCCGGTACGACGCTCACCGGTCAGATTCTCAATGCCCATAGTGAAGTCAGAGTGACGCCCGAACTGGCGACATTGCGCGATGTCCACATCAAGCTGGCGAACGACCGAGGTCTGGAGTATGACCGCATCGGTGACGCGATATCGACGCTGACTGGCAGTGAAATCGTCGCGTTGCGGGCGTTCTATTGGGAACGTATTCGTGTGTACTGTGGTGAAATCGATCCGCATCAGATGCTGATCGACAAGATGCCGCTGAACATCATGTTGGCGCCGTTGATCAATGTGCTGTTCCCGGATGCGCGCATCATCACGGTCATTCGCGATCCGCGTGACGTCTGCATCAGTAACTACATGCAGAACTTCAAGATCAATCATTTCTCGGTCAACCTGCTGACCTGGTCAATGACCACCGCGTACTACGCCATGGTGATGAGTCTTTGGCGCCATCATCGTCTGCAGCTGACGATGCCGGTCTTTGAGTTGAGTTACGAAGCCATGGCCGGTGATTTCGAAACGCAGGCGCGAGCCATGATCGAGTTTCTCGAATTGCCATGGTCGGACGACGTGCTTTCCTACCACGAGAAGGCACGAGAGCAGTTCATCAATACGCCGAGCTACGAAGCGGTGACACGCAAGGTCAATACCAGCGCGGTCGCGCGATGGAAGCGATACGCACAACACATCGCAGATGAGAACGACACGCTCGGCCCGCTGATTGAGGCGTTTGGCTACGACGCGACAGCGGATGCCATGATGTCGATGTGACAGACCGTGACGGCGTTGCCGCGGAGTTCGACACGTTCGCCCATGGGACGGACGACAACCGTGCCGCCTCGCGCAGAGCATTGATAACCGGTGACTTCATCTTTGCCGAGCACTCGGCTCCAGTACGGCCCGAGCGTGCAATGCGCAGAGCCTGTCACGGGATCTTCATTGACGCCAACACTTGGCGCGAAAAACCGTGACACGAAGTCGTACGGATCATCGTTCGTTGCTGCGGCGGTCAACATGACCTTATCGCGTGTGATGCGCAGGATGTCGCTGAACATCGGGCGGGCGAACCGGACGGAATCAGGATCATCCACGTGGACCAGCCAGCGCGAACCGTCGTGATGCACCTCATACGCGTCGCTCAAGCCGATCGCATCCAGCAGGCCATTCGGCGCTTCGGCCGGCTCCGTGATGCCCGCGGGAAAATCGACCGCAATCGCATCCTCGATTCGGCGGCAATGCAGGGAACCCGATCGGGTCTCGAACGTCAGATCATCCGTCTGCGAAGCGTGCTGATCGGTCCAGAGAACGTGGGCGCTCGCGAGCGTGGCGTGACCGCATAGCTCGACTTCGGCCGTCGGCGTGAACCATCGAAGTGCCCAATCCTCGCCGGACGGAGTCACGAATGCGGTCTCCGACAGGTTCATCTCACGGGCAATCTGCTGCATGGTCGCGTCGTCAGGCATGCTGTCCACTACGGCGACAGCGGCTGGATTGCCGGAGAACGGATGTGTCGTGAATGCATCAACCTGGACAAGGTGCATGGGTCGGTTCTCCGGTCAATGGCGTGCGATGCCGGGGGCAACCCGCACGTGGTGTCGCTGTTGGCCTGAGGCCTACAATCACCGCACCAAATCCGGGCGTCCATACGAGCGTATTGTACGCCTGACGCGGTGCCGGTGGACCAGGCGAGTGGGTCGTCCAGGCCCGCCTCGCCGGGCCATTTCTGCTACGATTTCCGATTCGAAACCCACGGAGTTCCCGACCTCCCGCAGAGGAAGGATTGACGACATGACGACCGCTCGCCGCCTGTTCGCCGCTGCTGCCTGTCTCGTGCTTCTCGCCGGTCTGTTCGGACCGACCGCGAATGCACAGGATGTCCGTCAGCTCCTGCGTCAGCTTAATGACGACGATACCGTCAAGGGTTCGGATACGAACAAGTCGTACAAGCTGATCTTCGATGCGTACCTGCAACTCGATCCGCCGCCGATGCCGATCGATGAATTCTTCAATGCCACCACGATCCACGCGCAGATGGCCGACTGGGATGAAGTCGCCGCATGGGCCGAGTCCGGCCCGACGATGGTCGAAGCGCTGCTCGAAGCCCGTGAACGCGGGATCTTTGGTTTGCCGTACGGCCAGAACAACGTCAGCCGTGAATATCGCGAAGGTGGTCTGTACGCGGACGTGGCGGTTGACGGTGCACTTGGTGTGTCGTCGTATCCATGGCTGGATGCCATCGACGTCGTTTCGGCATTCGCCGTCGCGGAGATCTATCGGCTCATGGAAGCCGACAAGCCCGAGGACGCGTTCGAACTGCTCAGCGGCATCAACATCCTGCTCCGCCAGTGCAGCGATCGAATCTTCTTCGACGAGAAGACGCATTGCATTGAACGGCTGATTGAATCGCTGTCCGTCCAGCGCGACATTGCCTACACCTATCGCGATGCCATTCCGGTCGACACGCTGACCAAGGCATCGATCCGAGATATTCCGTTCCTGAACCCGGGACGTCGATATCTGTTCATTCCCGAAGGCGATCGCATCGTGGCCGAAGCGCTGCTTCGCGAATTGATCGATGAACGCGATGGTCCGGATCCGGACAAGTTCGCCGCCGCATTCGCGAATATTCAGTCGCGGACAGCACCGCTGACTCGATTCGGCGCGGTGAAGCGTTGGAAGATGATCGCCGATGTGCACGGCAGCCTCGAGGCATCGCTCGATCGTCTGACCCTGATTTATGACGACTGGTATCGCCGCTGGCAGGTGCAGGCGTACGATCCGATTCTGGACATCGATACGCAGTTTGAACGCACGAATCCCGTGCGGTACTCCGCGGTCATCTATTCGATGCAGGATCTGCAGACGTGCTTCGACCTGCGCACGCGCCTGATCATGGAAGTGAACGGGACCGCGGTTGCGCTCGGCGTCGCCGCCTATCGCAAGTACTTCGACTCATATCCCGACAACAAAGAGAAGTGCTACGGCCAGTTCCTGCGTGGACGCGTCAATGACATCGATCCGTTCGACTTCGAATGGGATACGTTCCGCTACACGCAGGTGAACTCCAGCCGTGGCATGGCCATCGATACGGAATTCGGCCGACTCGACATCGAACGCGATGATGGCGTCCTCTGGAGCGTTGGCTTCGACCACGCCGACGGTCGCTGTGATGAGACTACGACCGATGGCACCAACGGCGACGTGCTCCTGTGGCCGCCCGTTCGTGCCGTGTCTCGTGAGCAGGGATTGCTCGACTGATCGGCCTGTGTGATGACGAAGTCGTTGTAACCCTGCCTCGTCCATAGCCATCCAAGACTGACAACGCGCACCGTTCGACGGTGCCGGAGAATCACCACGATGTCCACCGACATTGAAAAGGTCGTCATCATCGGATCCGGTCCTGCCGGCTGGACCGCCGCCATCTACGCCGCCCGAGCAAACCTCGATCCGGTCGTCTTCGTCGGCGTGCCGCGTCAGGATCCCGCGCCGGTGTTGCCCGGCGGTCAGTTGATGCTCACCACAGATGTCGAAAACTACCCCGGCTTTCCCGATGGCGTGACCGGACCCGAAATGATGGGCATGTTCCAGAAGCAGGCCGAACGCTTCGGAACGCGCATCGTCGGCCAGGACATCGTGTCGTGTGACTTCTCATCCAAGCCGTACGAACTCACCACGTCCGGCGGCAACGTCGTCAAGGCGCACGCGGTCATCATCGCCACGGGCGCCACCGCAAACTGGATTGGACTCGAGAACGAATTGCGTCTCGCCACGAGTGGTGGCGGCGTGAGCGCGTGCGCTGTCTGCGATGGTGCACTGCCCGCGTTCCGGGACGAGCACCTTGCCGTCGTCGGTGGTGGCGATACCGCGATGGAAGAAGCAGCGTACCTCGCGAAGTTCGGCTCGAAAGTCACGATCATTCATCGCCGCGATGAGCTTCGCGCATCCAAGACGATGCAGAACCGTGTGCTCAGCCTGCACAACGTCGAGGTCGCGTGGAATAAGACCGTCGTGGATGTGCTGGGCGACGAGTCGATCAGCGGGGTCCGCCTCAAGGACACGCAGACGGGCGAGGAATCAGAACTCGCCGTCAAGGGGCTGTTCGTTGCGATCGGTCACACGCCGGCCACGAAGTTCCTCGAAGGCAGCGGCATCATCTTTGATGACTCGAAATACATCCACCTCGACGGTGCGGATACGCTGACGAACATCGATGGCGTTTTTGCCGCCGGCGATGTTGCAGACTCGGTCTACCGTCAGGCGATCACGGCGGCGGGCATGGGATGCCGGGCAGCATTGGATGCGGAACGCTGGCTCGCGGAGCAGGGCATCGAGTAGGAACACGCGACTGCCGGATGTCGTCATGCGAATTCTGAAGCCGAGCACTCCATTCAAACATCCCAACAATGATGGGTATTGCTACCCCAGTCACGATGAATGGTATGCATTCGTCACGCACAATCGCGGTTACCGCAAGTCTATCTCAGGCATGCGGGATGAACTCAAATTGATGATGGTGTTCTTTGGTGTTATTGCGGTGCCGGCTGCATTGTCGGTGCTCATTCACCCGCTCTTGATTGTTCCGTTGGTCATCGTTGGCGTGTTGTCGCTCATCTTCTTCAAGGTGAAGAGCGGTGTCCATGAGTACGTGAAGTTCATTCAGTTGAGGCCGTGTCTGATGTGCGGCCAATCCCTTCTGGAACAATCTGCAGACGCGGACGGCTACCTGCGATGTCCGGAATGCACGTCAATCAGGCATGAGCGCGCATACGCGATACCGTCAACCAGCCGCGAGTACATGAAATTTGTTCGACTTCAGCCGTGTTTCAAGTGCGGCTATTCCCTTCAAGGACAAACTGCGAACCAAGATGGCCGCCTGCAATGTCCCGAATGTGACTCATTCTGGCACGAATTCGCGTACATCATTCCGCCATCCGGCTACGTTGCGACCACGACGAGCGCTTGAATATGGCTCCCGGCGCAGTCGTGGCCATTGGGCCTCGCCGATGCACGACAAACTGTCGAAAACTCCATTCGACCAGCCAAACGCGGATGGCTATTGCTATCCGACGTACAAGTCGTTTTGCTACGCCGTTCGTGGTAGTAAAGGCTATAGGCGATCTTCAACTTCTGGTCGGCACGAACTTGTGCTGTTTCTGATTACGAGCGTTTGCGCAAACACAGTGTCGATCTGGCTCTTCTTGAGATTCGGTCTAAGGTCGTTCTGTGGCTTCATCATCTTCATTCTCATCCTGCTCGTAGTCCTCGGGTGGTTCGAGTACCGAAAGGACCATCGACGCCGGCTTGCCTTCATTCGCGCCGTTTCGTGCTTCACATGCGGCTACACGTTGCTTGGGCAGGATCCCGATGACAATGGTCATCTGCATTGCCCGGAGTGCGGCGATTCTGTTCACGTTCGCGCGCATCGGCCGCCACCTCGCCAGTACTACGAGGTTGATTCGCTTCAGAACTCAAGGCGCGATTCGAGACCTTAGGAGTGTCGCCTTCAAGTCCGTTATGCAAGACCCAAAGCCAACATTGCCGTTTGATCAGCCCAACGAGGACGGTTACTGCTACCCAAGTCGAAAGACGTGGGATCACTTCGTCGCACACAATCGCGGCTGTACAAAGTCCATCTCCGGCTTCTGGCGCGACGTCAGAGACTCGATACCGTACTTTGCGATGATCGGGATCATTGTGATATCGATGCAGTTGGTGCGTCCCGTTCTTGTCGTGCTGATCGGAATCGTCTCCGGAATTCTTCTCATTTTTCAAATGGGAAAGAACGTGTCTCGCGTGCCGAGTGCATTTATGGAGCAGCGACCCTGTTTGTCATGCGGTTATGCGCTTCGAGGCCAAGTTGCCGACAGCCGAGGACATCTTCGGTGCCCAGAGTGTGATTCTTCATGGCATGAACGCGCGTACGTCATCCCGCCGATGGGATACAGTCGATGGGCCAATTCAACAACAGACTCTTCAGGCGACCAATGATAATCGTACGCTCACGCGTCCGGCGCGAGCTCCAGATCGTCCGGTGCGATCGTGCTGATGATCTTCGCACCCACCGCATCGCCCCAGACGTTCACCGTCGTTCGGCACATGTCGACGATGCGATCCACGCCGATGATCACGCCGATGGCTGATAGCGGAAGCGATGATTCCGCCGAACCGCCCAGACTCGTGTTCACCGCGTTGATCACGATCACCATCATGACGATGCCCGCCGACGGAATACCCGCCGCGCCGATCGCCGCGAGCGTCGCGGTCACGACCACCACGACCAACTGGCCGAGCGAGAGGTCAATGCCGTACAACTGGAACAGGAAGACGACCGCGACCGCTTCGTAGAGCGCGGTGCCATCCATGTTGATCGTGGCGCCGAGTGGCAGCACGAAGTTGGCGGCACGCTTGGAGCATCCACCTTCGCTTTCAGCCGTTTCGATCGTCACCGGCAGCGTCGCGGAACTGGAGTCCGTACCGAACGCGGTCAGCAGTGCTCGGCGCATCTGGTACATGAATCGGAACGGATTGCCGCGCGTGATGATGAACAGAATGATCGGAAGCACAATCGCACCGTGAATCATCAGGCCGAGCAGCACGGTGAAGATGTACTTACTGATCGGCCCAACGAGATTGCCGAGCCCGATCGAGCCGACGGTATATGTCATCAGCAGGAAGACGCCCAACGGCGTGATCCAGATCACCCACATCACAAGCCGCATGATCCCGTCAAAGAGTGCTTCAAATCCGCGAACCGCGGGTTGGGTTGCTTCGCCACCCGCAGCGAGCGCCAAGCCGAATGCAAGTGCGAAGACGATGATGCCGAGCGTTCGACCGTTCGCCATCTCGTCGATGATGTTCGTCGGGATCATCTGCTGCACGACATTGAAGAAGGCGCGCCCGATGCTGTCGCTCCCTTCCTCCTGCGCGGCAGCAATGCTCTTCGCCTGTGAGGATTCCGCGTAGGACTCCGCCGCGCCCTCCGTGAGCATGGTTCGAGCATCATCGCTCAACTCGCCCGGCTGAATCGTTGAGACGAGCGTCGTGCCGATGGTGACCGCGATCAACATCGTCGCGAGGTAGTACAACACGGTTGATCCGCCAACGACCCCGAGTTTGGAGGGATCACCAATCGATGTCACGCCAACAAGCACACTCACGAAAACGATCGGCACGATCAGGAGCTTCAGCGGGCGGATCAGGATGAGATCACCGGCGAGTTTGCTCCAGTGATCCGCGTCGATGCCACCGGTGTCACGGAAGATGATCTGGCCGACGACCACACCGAGCGCCAGGCCGATTACGATCAGCAGCGAGAGGAGATTGTGCTTGCTCATGCGGCATAGGGTACCGAAATCGTCTGCGTTCGCAGGATTCGCGTCACAGGCAATCCTGTGCCCAGATCGCCAGCGTGAGCAATGCGAACAGACGCTGGCTGTGGTCGATCGTCTCGTCCATATGCTCGTCGATGAACCGTTGCACGATCGGCGCGCGAAGGCTGAACGGGCCGAATGGACGATCGCAGGTCAGTCGATCGGTCAGCAGCGTGCGCATCCCACCGGTGTCATCGCGGAACCACTCGCCAATAGGGATCGCGAAGCCCTGTTTCGGTCGGTCGACGAGATCCGCGGGCAGATACTTCTTCGCGATCGCGCGAAGCAAGCCCTTGCGCCGTCCACCCGGAAGCAACTGATGCGTTGGCGCGGCGAGCGCGCAACGAACGACCTCGCGATCCAGAAACGGACAACGGACTTCGAGCGCAACCGCCATTGAAGCCGTGTCGACCTTCAGCAGCAGATCGTTCGGCAGATAACTGATGCAGTCGATGCGCCGTAATGACTGCAGTGGATCCGGGCCGTTGACGGCCAGCGCGGGCGATGAAGATTTCATGCCCAGCAGCTCGGTGATCTGCGATTGATAGAACAACGACTCAATCCCGAGGATGCCCAACGCGCGCATATCGCGGCTGATGTGACCCAAACGGCCAAGCAGGTACTTGCGCGATGTTGGATGCGCATTGCGCATGATCCGTTCAGGGATCCACTTGAGCACACGTTGATGTCGGTTGACAGTGCGAGCGCCAACAAGACGCTTGTAGCCGACAAACATCTCGTCACCGCCATCGCCGGACAATGCAACCTTCACGTGTTCACGCGCGGCCTTGCTCACCCAGTATGTCGGGAGCAGCGAACTGTCGCCGAACGGTAATCCGAGCGTGTGAATCAGGTGAACGAGATCGCGAGCTGGCTCCGGCGCGACGTCCAACGTGGTGTGGTTCGTTCCCAGCTGTTCCGCCGCATCAGCGGCCACGGCGGATTCGTCGTAGCGCTCATCTGGCATACGCACACAGAAAGTCTGCAGATCTGGCCGAACCTCGCGAGCAAACGCGGCCACAACCGATGAATCGACGCCGCCACTGAGAAAACACCCGAGCGGTACATCGGCTTCAAGCCGACGGTGTACCGCATCGCGCAACGCATCTTCAAAGTCAGCCTGCGTCGCCGATTCCTTCGGACGCGTAGGCATCAGGTCGTCGATCGTCGACACGATCGTTGGCGCGGCGGAGGTTACCGGCGTTGCGGACAGATCCGCGTACGGAGACGTCGTCGACCAGTGATATCCGACCTGAAGATAGCGCGGCAGCCAGAGTCGATCACCGATCGGCGGCGCGGTGTGCGTCGTTGCATCATCCAGGTCGTGCAACGCTTTGGCATCCGATGCAAACGCCAGGACATCTGATGCGCCGTCGACGTTCCAACGCAGCCACAATGGTTTTTCGCCGAACCAGTCCCGGCTCAACGTCAGGCGCGCATTGTCGCGATCCCATAGTGCGAATGCGTACATACCTTCGAGATGCTCAGCGAGATCCGCGCCCCATTCGCGATAGCCATGGAGGAGGACTTCCGTATCGCTGTGATCCGTGATGAACACATGGCCTGCCGCCGTCAATTCGTCGCGCAGGTCGCGGTGGTTGTAGATGCAGCCGTTGAAGACGACGGCGAGCAGGCCTTCTTCATCCGATCGGCCGCGTTCGGAGACCATGGGCTGATCGCCGGTGTCGAGGTCGATGATGGACAGCCGGCGATGGATCATCGCGACGTCGATCGTCTGTGGACCGTCGGGTCCGTCAATCTCGACGCGATCCCGGAATTCGCCTCGGCCGTCCGGTCCACGATGGGCGATTCGCTCATCGATGGTCGGGAGCCACGCATCTGGAATCTCACCGCCGTCCCGTCGCAGAATGCCGCCAATACCGCACATTGGTGCAGCGTACTGCCTTGAACCGGTGCCGTCCCGCCGCTGACGTTGCAAAGGGCGCTCGTGTGGGGTAGCTTCGCCGGGTTCGAGCGGGCGTGGGGGACACGTCCGGGTCGTTGGACCATGTTCGGGTGAAGGAGTTCCGATGAATCAGCACGGCGATGACCATCCGACGGATGAGCAGATGACCGCAGGATCGGCCCCACCGGTCGAAGCACCCATCGATGATGATCATGAATTCCTCTACACGCCGAAGCCCGGCGAGCGTCAGCTGACCGCTCGCGCCGTGATCACCGGCTGCCTGATCGGTGGCGTCGTCGGTGCGATGAATATCTCCCTCGGCCTGAAGATCGGCTGGTCCTTCGGAGCATCGATCATCGCCGCGATTCTCGGCTACGCCGTCTGGCACGTGCTGCGACCCAAGCAGGAATTCGGCGTTCTCGAAACGAATATCGCCCAGACCGCGGGTTCCGCGACCGGTGCGATGGCATCGACCGCTGGGCTGCTTGCACCGATTCCTGCGCTTGGCATGCTTGAGAACGGCGACGCGATCATCCTCTCCTATTGGCAGCTCTGCCTCTGGTCATTGGCCGTCGGATTCCTTGGCGTCTTCTTTGCCGTGCCATTGCGCCGGCAGATGGTTGTCGTCGAGAAGCTCCGCTTCCCGACCGGGACCGCGACCGCCGAGACCATCATGTCCATCTTCGCCGAAGGCGCGGAAGCCGTACGCAAAGCGCGCGTGCTGCTTGTGCTGGCCATTGCCGCGGCAGGTTGGGTGTTGATGGTCTATCTCATGAATGAGACCGGCGTCAGCGACAACGTCCCGAACCTGTTGACGACATCTCTGGGCTGGATCGGACTCGGTTCGGTTGGCGCATTCCTGACGGCGTGGGGTTTCTACAAAATCACGATCAGCATTGCGCTGCTCGGCGGCGGACTCCTCGTTGGTCCGCGTGTCGGCATCTCGCTGTTGCTCGGTGCAGTTGTCGGCTACCTCGTGCTCGGCTACGGGCTGGTGGCAGACAACGCTGGTACACACGAAGGTGCATGGATCGTCGGACCTGGCGAAGGTGAACCGTGGACCTGGGCCGCGGTCGCCAGTTCGCGCACGGGCATTCGTGGATGGATCCTCTGGCCGGGCGTGGCGATTATGGTCGCCGACGCTCTGACCTCGCTCGCGCTGTCGTGGCGAAGCATCCTCAACACGTTCAAGTCGACTTCATCAGGCGATGAAGATGTCGCCGCGGCTGACCGTCCTGAAGACAGCGTGCCCAATACCTGGTGGCTCGGCGGCCTCGCATGCGGCACGATTCTTGCAATGGTCATCGCTCAGTTCGTGTTCCAGATTCCGTGGTGGATGACGCTGCTCTCCGTGGCGATGTCGTCATTGCTTGCGGCCATTGCCGTGCGCTGCACAGGCGAAACGGATATCAACCCGGTCGGCGGCATGGGTAAGGTCACGCAGCTCGCGTTCGGCGGGATCACACAGGCCAAGGGTATGACCGGCGTCGAAGCCGTGTCGACGAACCTGATGTCCGCCGCGATCACCGGCGCCGGCGCATCGCAGGCGTCGGACATGATGCAGGACCTGAAGACTGGCCGCATGCTCGGCGCTGCACCGCGCAAGCAGATCATCGCACAATGCATCGGCATCATTGCAGGTATTCCGCTTGTGTGCGGTGTCTACAAGCTCTTCGAAGCAACGCAGGGCATCGGCACGATTGAGAGCCAGTATGGCGCGCCGGCGGCGAAGGCATGGCTTGCGGTCGCCGAAGTGATGTCGGAAGGCATCGGCAACCTGCCCCCAGGCACGCCGCAGGCGATCCTCGCGGGTCTCGCGCTTGGTATTGCACTGCCGGTGATTCGCCGATTCAGTCCGAAGAAGATCGCGGCATGGGTGCCGAGCGGTCTGGCATTTGGCATCGCGTTCATTGTTTATCCGTATGACTCGGTCACGATGTTTGTCGGCTCGATGTTCCTTGTCGGCTGGCGCAAACTCTCACCGAAATCATGTGCGGCGCTCGTCTTCGCGGTGGCCTCCGGCATGCTCGTGGGCGAAGGCATCATGAACGTGCTGACCGCTATGGTCGACCTGATTCGCGGCTTCGTTTGATTCGTCAATTGACTTGTAACACGCGTCTGAACACGAAAGTGATTTCGCATGTCTGACTCGAATGTCTCTCCGCCGAAATACCGTGAAGTCACGCTGACTGCGATCATCTTCGCGATCATCATCGGCATCGTGATGAACGCGGCGATTACGTACGCGGGACTCAAGATCGGCTTCACGCTCGGTGGTTCCGCCATCGCCGCCGTCCTCGGTTTCGGCGTCCTTCGCGGCGTGCTCCGCAAAGGTTCGATTCTCGAAACGAACATCGCACAGACCGTCGCATCGGCGATCAACACGTCGAACTCCGGCGTGATCTTCACCGTGCCCGTACTGTTACTCATCGGCTACAAACTCACGATTGACTCGGCAGACTTCTGGCTGATCACGCTCGCGTGCGTCGGCGGCGCGTTCCTCGGCACGGCGTTCATCATTCCGCTGCGCAAGCAGATGCTCGACATTGAACGCCTGCGCTTTCCCACGGCAACTGCGGTGGCATCGATTCTCAAGTCGCCTGGCGCGGGCTCAGCCAAAGCGGTCGTCCTGCTGATCGGCCTTGCGATCGGTGCGTTGATCTACTTCCCGACGCAATTCGCGACATTGTTCGGCGAGTCAGCCGGACTCTCGCAGATCCCGGGTATCGGCGCGGCCAACGGTGGCTTCCTCGGCGATGACTCGGTCAATGTCGGTTCGCTCTTCGGGCTCCCCGCGCAGATTGAAGTCATCTTTGCCATCGCACCATTCGCGTTGGGCGCTGGTTACCTCACCGGTCGTGCCGGCCTCTACGTCCTTGCCGGCGGCGTGATCTCGTACTGGATCCTGAATCCGGTCGCCTTCTCCATGGGATGGACACCTGAACACCTGCCGGCGGCCGATGTGCCCAGCTACGGTTTCCAGGCATTCAACCGACCGCTCGGCATCGGCCTGCTGCTTGGCGGGGCAATGATGGGCATTCTGTTCGCCTTGCCTGCGATCAAGGAAGCGATCAAGTCGATTGGCGCTGCCAGCAAGATTGCCGGCGGTGGTGGGGCAGATGAACTCGGATTGAAGACACTTGGTGCCGCGGCGATTGCGGCATTGATCTTCCTGTTCCTCGCGGCTGCGGTGGTCGGAAACAAGCCAGTCAATCTTGACGATCCGATTACCGGGACGACCATTGAGGATGTCGTGGCCAGCGAGACGTACGAAGGCTACACAATCGGTTTTGAATCTGAAGAGACCGCCGCGACGTGGGTTGATTGGACGGATGAGCAGCGTCTGGACTATCTCGACACGCTGAACGCGAAGCGCGGCCTGCTGGCAAGCATCCCGCCGCTCGTTCGTGCGGGCATCATCGCGGTTATCGGCGCGTTGTGGATCTGGTTCGCCGGCATCATCATCGCGCAATGCACGGGGATGACTGACTGGTCGCCAATCTCCGGTATGGCTTTATTGACGGTTGTTCTTGTATTACTCCTCGCAGGGAGCGGCGCGGTCGTCGGTGCGGTGCTGATCGGTGCGGCGCTATGCGTGGCGATCACGCTTGCCGCGGACATGATGGCGGACATGAAGACCGGCTATCTCGTCGGTGCGATTCCGAAACGACAGCAGAAGGTGGAACTCGCCTTCGTGTCGATCGGCCCGCTGGTCTGCATGCTGACCGTGCTGCTGATCGCATCCGCCAATACGCAACAGTACGGCGTTCCGATGGGCCCCGAAACACCGACCGGCGCTCCGCAGGCGCAGGCGCTGCAGGCAGTCATCACCGGTGTGCAGGGCGGCGAGATGCCGTATGCACTGTACGGCTTTGGCGCACTGCTCGGTGGCCTGCTCGGACTTGGTTCGTTCTCCGGCCTCGGCGTGCTCATCGGCCTGTCGATGTACCTGCCGTTCATCTACATCTCGACCTACGGCATCGGCTGTATCGCACAGATGATTGTCGCGAAAGTCAAAGGGAAGAACTGGGCCGAAGATTGGGGTGTGCCATTCTGTGCGGGGTTGATTGTCGGCGAATCCTTGCTCGCACTGTCATTCAGCCTCTGGCAGATCATCCCAAGAGGTGGCGATGAAGAAGCCACCGACGAAACGCAGGCGCACGTTGCGCCGGCTCCGGATCAGGTCGCGTGGATTGAACTCGATTTCCAGGACACTCCTCTTACGGTGGTGATGTCATCATGAAAGCTGCCGCTTCTGTTCTCATCATGGTTGCGTTGGTCGTCGGCGTGATCGCCGGCCCGACCGCGTATGTCCCGAAGCTCGACAACGTCGCGGACGCTGATCCGCCATTCACGCTCAACGCGCCGTCCGGCGCGATGGAGAATGAAGAAGGCGATACCGTTCCGGTACTCGATCCGGGCGCTGCGGAAGGCGACATTCTGTTGACGCCTGACAACGTCGAAGTATTGCGCGCAGCGGGTGTCGAACGCGTTCGTGTGAAAGAGTTCTCGTTCGAGAACTGGGACTACAAGTTCGTCTTCATCATCTCCGCGATAGGACTCATTCTCGGCGCGATGATGCTCCGGGTCGATGCTCGCAAGCACATCGCAGCCCAGACGGCCGCGATGGGCGAAGGTGGAACGTCAAAGTCACCGAAGCAACTGCTCAACGAAGCGCACGACCGCGTGAAATTGTTGCTGGAGAAGGTTCGGACCGAATCAAACGATGAACTGCAAAGCACGATGATCATCGCGGAACTCGATGACATTCGTCACGAGTACTTCGATCCGTTCGTCGAAGCGCGGCCGGTGCTGATCGGGTCGTACGGCATTTCGGGCTTCGCACAGATCATGGACCGTTTCGCCGGCGCGGAACGTCAGCTCAACCGAGCATGGTCAGCCGCGGCAGACCTCGCACTGCATGAATCGCTGCCGTGCCTCGAAGAGGGCATTCGCCGACTCGAAATTGCCGTGGAGCGTCTCGACGCCTGAGCCGCGAGGTCAGGACGTCGCGGGTTCAACTTCCACAGATCGAACGTGCAGTTCTTCAAGCTGTGCATCGTCGACCGGTCCCGGCGCTTCGGTCATCAGGTCCTGTCCCGTTTGCGTCTTGGGGAATGCGATGACGTCACGGATGTTGTCCGTGCCGACGAGATGCATCACAAGCCGGTCGAGGCCGAACGCGATACCACCGTGCGGTGGTGCGCCGTAGCGGAGCGCTTTCAGCAGGAAGCCGAACTTCAACTCCGCTTCCTCTGCGCTGAGTCCGAGCAACTCGAATACCTTCTGCTGCACATCCTGATCGTGAATACGAATCGAGCCGCCGCCGATCTCCGAACCGTTGACGACAAGGTCATAGCCTTCAGAGATGCAGCCGCCCGGATCTGACTCGAGTCGATGCAGTTCATCGGCACGCGGTGCGGTGAACGGGTGATGCAGTGCGTGCCATCGTCCCGAGTCTTCGTCCTTCTCAAACATCGGGAAGTCGATCACCCAGGTGAACTTCCATGCCGAGTTGTCGATCAGGTCGAGATCGCGCGCGATCTTGATGCGCAACTCACCAAGCGCCCGGCTTGCGACGGTGTACGTATCAGCACCGAAGAAGACGATGTCGCCTTCATTGAGACTCAGTCGTTCGCGAAGCTCATCGGCGATCGGCGCGACGAACTTCGCGATACCGGTCTCATAGCCCTCGGCGGTGAATTTCACCGTCGGGACGCCGCCCGCCCCGAACGTCTTGACCCATTCGCTGTAACCGTCGGTCATCTTGCGCGTCAGCTTCTCGGCGCCGCCGGGGACGACGAATGCCTTGACGACACCGTTGGGTTTGTCGAGCGCGCCGCTGAAGACCTTGAAGTCCATCTTCGCCGCGAGGTCGGACACGTCATGCAGTTCGAGGCCGAACCGAAGATCGGGACGATCGATGCCGTACGTGTCCATGGCGTGCTTGTAGGTCATGCGCGGGATGTCGCCGATATCGACGCCGAGCACTTCCTTCCACAGCATCGTGACGAAGCCGGACATGATGTCGAGCACATCGTCGCGGTCCACGAAGCTCAGTTCGAGGTCGATCTGGCTGAACTCCGCCTGGCGATCCGCGCGAGGATCCTCATCGCGGAAGCAGCGGACAATCTGCAGATAGCGATCGCAGCCGGCAACCATCAGAATCTGCTTGAAGATCTGCGGGCTCTGCGGCAGGGCGTACCACTGTCCCGGAAACATGCGTGAGGGCACGATGAAGTCACGCGCGCCTTCAGGCGTCGTCTTGATCAGGAACGGCGTTTCGACTTCGATGAAATCGTTCTGATCGAAGTAGTCACGCGCGATCTTCGTGACGCGATGGCGCGTGCGAAGAATGTCCTGCATCCGCGGCCGACGCAGATCGATGTAGCGGTATTGCAGACGCTTCTCTTCGGCGATCTTTTCCGCCTCATGTTCGTCCGGCAGGATCGGCGGAGCGTCCGTCTTGTTCAGGCGTTCGAGTTGCGCGCCGACCACTTCAATCTCGCCCGTGTCGAGTCTGGGGTTCGGTTCACCATCGCGCTGACGCACGGTGCCGCGAACTGCGATCACGTCTTCGCGTCGAAGCTGGTTGGCGAGATCGACGATGTCCGAATCGGCCGTGTCCAGATCGAACACGATCTGAGTCATGCCTTGTCGATCTCGAATGTCGATGAAGATCAACCCCGTGCCGTGTCCGCGGTAGGTATTCACCCACCCGGCCAGCGTGACGGTTTCACCAACGTTCGCGGCACGAAGTTCGCCGCAACCATGAGTACGCTTGAGCATCGGTCTGGACTCCTCGGAGCCGAACGGGGCGTTCAGCATCAGGGCGGGTATGGTAGCGAAACCCCGCCTGCGGACGAGTCAGGAACGTGATCAATACCGGTTTTCAGGGTGTGGATGCGGCGTCCGCCGGTGGTTCCACCACGATCGGGCGGCCGGTGATGCTCGCGAAGTTCTCGCGAATAATCGACATCGACGGCTTGCCGACGAAGCCGTACCCGAAGTCCTTCTCGCCGCCCCGGTGATACGGATCCCAGTGATAGACCTGGAAGCCGAGCACGGCACTGTCCGGATCGGTCCAGACGTCGCTCCACGCATCGAAAAAAGCACGGAACCCGCGAGCCTGTGCCGCGTGGTCAACCGTTGTCCCTTTCTCCGCGACGTAGTTCCACGGGTGCGCGGTCGCCCACGGCACGGTCGGGTAGCCGACTTCCGAAATCAGCAGCGGCTTCTTCCAACGCTCCGCCTGCGCAATCAGCGATGTTCGAGCACCAGTCCAGGCGCGAACGAGTCGGTCGTGTGGCGCATCGGGATCATTGCGGTCGAGTTCGAAGTACGAGCTGACGCTCATGACGTCCACGAGATCCCACAACTCGCATTTGTCGTAGCGATCCCAGTTCGATGAGTACGTGATCTGACCATCGAACCGGCCGCGAACGTACCGGATCATCTCTTCCCACTGACCACGCTGATCCTCGGTCGAATTCAACTCGCTTCCGACGCTCAGCATGTCGACATCGGCCGCGTTCGCGATGCCGATGAACCGGTCCAGCATGCTGTAGTAGTCACCCCACCATTGGCGCCAGTCCGTGGGTTCAATGACGCCGCGCCATTCCTTCTTGCCGGCTTTTTCGAGCAGGACGATCGGCATGAGCGTGGTGTGTAAGCCACGTTCCTTCGCCCGCGTCAGGATCGCGATGAGCTGATCGTTGGTCGGGCATCGGCGCGGGTAGTAGAGGATCTCGCTGGAATCGACCTTCTTCATCCACATCGGCGTCAGCACGATGAGCGCATTGGCGTTGAGATCAGCAATCGTGTCCACCGACTGCAGATACAGGTCAAGGTCGCTGATGTGATGCGCGTTGATCGCCATGCCGACGACCGGCCGGATCGACTCGATATCCCGACGGGATGACGAGTCGGGCATCGTGGTCGGCGGTTCCGGGATCGGTCGTGCTTCAGTCATGGCGAGCGGTTTGCCCGGGAAGGGCAGCGCGAGCATAAGTGGGGCGGCGAACAGCAGCAGAATCAGCCACTGCATTCGACGGCTCAGCTTGGATGGCTCGTGCGGGGTTTCGCGCATCCGCATATCGTATGCACTCAAACGACGTTCGCCACATGTGCGGCGAGATGGATGTGGAACTCCAGTTGGACGGCGGATGATCGACGCGCCAGAACAACCCGATGCCGGCCAGGTGCTCTTCACCGCGTTTGAGCCCAGTGGTGATGCCCACGCCGCGCCGGTGATCCGCACCCTCCGTGAGCGTCATCCGGCTCTTCGTATCGCTGCACTTGGCGGTCCGAAAATGGCCAATGCTGGTGCCGAGATCATTCAGCTGACCACGCATGATGCGGCGATGGGCCTCGGCGCACTTGGCAAGATCAAGGCGATTCGCGCAGCACGCTCGGCCCTTCGAGCATGGTGTCAGGATCGCGCGGTCGACATTCACGTGCCGACCGATGCGCCGGCGGCGAACTGGTCATTCTGCGCCGACATGAAGAAGCGCGGTGCGACCGTCATGCATCTCGTCTGCCCGCAGATCTGGGCATGGGCCGGTTGGCGAATCCGACGACTCCACCGATGGTCCGATCATGTCATGTGCCTGTTGTCGTTCGAAGAAGCGTGGCTCCGGGAGCGCGGTGTCGATGCCACGTTCATCGGGCATCCGCGTCTGAATCGAGCGCTCCATGACGCCGCGCTTGCCGCGACCGCCGCCTCATTTCCGGATGGCTCGCCGCGCGTGGTGCTCCTGCCGGGTTCGCGGCGACAGGAGGTCGTTGCCAATCTGCCCGTCATGCTGGAGACGGTGAAGGCCTTGCGCGATGATGCGCCGGAGCTGACCGCGATCATCTGCGTGGGCAATGACGACATCCGAGAGCACGTTGATGATGTCGCGCCGCAGCGCCCGGAATTCGTGCACACCGTCGTCGGTGAGACCGATGCCGGGATTCACTGGGCTGATGCTGCGCTTGCGGTGTCTGGCACGGTCACGCTCGACGTCGCACGACAGCGCACACCTATGGTCGGGCTGTATCGCATTACACGTTTCAGCAGAGCGGTGTCGCGGCTGCTGCTGACGCCGGGCTATCGATTGCTGCCAAACCTCATTGCGGGTGATGAAGTGGTGCCTGAGTTTGTGCCGTATGCCGGCAATTCCGAACCGGTGATCAACGCCGCCCGGCGCGTGATCCTCGATGCGACAGTTCGACAGGACATCAGCGCACAACTTGAGGCGGTCTGCGCGACGTATGACGGCAAGGAGCCGGACGAGATCGCCGCATCACTCATCATGAACATGATGCAGTCACGTGGGTCACGTTCATCGGCCGTCGCGCAGCCCGCGTAGCGTTGTTTCAGAGTTTGTGAACCGGATACAACGCGAGGAAGCACGTGCCATGTCCGTGCCGATTCGTCAGCTGAATATGTCGTTCGGACGGCGCACCGATCGGCAGGCCACGCTCGATGCAGCGATCCTGCCAGACACGAAGATCGTGATGCGCGATGTCGGCATCCGCGACGAACAGCAGTAACAACAAGCCGCCGTGACGAACGTCGTCATCGCGGCTCAGCTTCGTGATGTCCTGCTTGACGGTTGAGAGCAATTGCGATGCATACGTCGAGTTCGCGCCTGTTTCGCGAAACTGGCTCACCGTCTTCACCTCAAGCCAGAATGCCTCTTCCAGCGGAACGGCATCTGTGGGGGCGAAGAGTGTGTCGTCCCGATCAGGTTCCGCGAGCGATCGTCCTTCAGGCGTCAGCACGAGATCACATCGCTTGCCCTCGCTCCGTTTTCGCTTGCCGCGATCTGATGGATAGCGCTGTTCGCGCTCGACGCCGAAGCCGGCCTGCGCGATGGCATCGGCGAGCAGCGGGTGCAGATCGACCTCGTCGTCGAGATCGAATCCATGCACCGTCTGTTCGGCGTCCTGCGCCGCGGCGTGCGCGCGCAGGCCATCGCTGATCGCGTCAGCGATGTCTGCGATGAACCAGCGGATCGGATCGACCAACGGAAACGTCAGCCTTACTTCTCGACGTCGTGACCTTCGACCACATCCGTCAACTTTGGTGCCTTGTGACGCGGGAACTCGCCGGCTTTCAGCTTGCCCATGTAGCTGTGGTACGCCTTCATCGCGACCGTGCCGAAGATCAGCATGATCGGAATATTCGCCCACAGCATCACACCGGTACCCAGCGCCGTAAGGTTGTCGAGCTGCGCATCGGTCTCGATGAACGGCAGTGTGGAGACAACGATCAACAGGCAGTAGATCAGTTTGTACGGCAGTACGCCGCCATCACCGAAGAGATAGACAATGCCTTGTTCGCCGTAATAGCTCCACGAGATCATCGTCGAGATCGCGAACAACCAGCTTGCGATGAGCACCAGCCACGTCCCGAGGCCGGGTACCGCTCGGTCAAATGCGTGCGTCGTCAACGCGGCACCTGGATAGTTATTGTGAATGTGGCCATCCACGAGGACCGGTTGTTCATCGGCGGTGACAAGTTCCCAGTCAACCACCGGGACATCATCTTCGAGCGTGACTTCACCTTCGACGCGGTGCAGCCGATTGGCCGTGTCATCCTGGACTTCGCCGAACTCCGCAATGATGAACACGGTTTCCGTGCCGGCCCAGTCTTTCCCGTTGGCCACCTTCTTGGCTTCGTCGGTTCGGCCCGGCATCTCAGTGGTATCGAGCTTCCACTGTGCGTTGCCGTCTTCGTCATTTTCGGCTTGCACGAATACCGGGAGTGCATCCGCGACATACATGGATTCGCCCGTTCGATTCCACGCACCGCTGCTGAGAATCACCAGCGACGTCAGCGTGCACACCACGATGGTGTCAATGAACGGTTCGAGGCCGGCAACGACTGCTTCGCGGACCGGTTCATCGGTCTTCGCCGCGGAGTGCGCGATGGGGGAGGAACCCTGACCAGCTTCACTGGAGAACAAGGCTCGTTTCATGCCCCACAGGAATGCATAGCCGAACGTGCCGCCGATGAACGCGCCCTGCGCGTCCTGCGTGGCAAACGCGCTGGTCACGATGAGGGCAAGGTTCTTCGGAACATCGCCGAGGTTCATGAAGAGGACGACGAATGCCGCGAGCAGATACAACGCGCACATGAGCGGAACCAGTCGACCTGCAACAGCGCCGATGCGCTTGATGCCGCCGATGATGACCGCGCCGACGATGACCGCGAGAATGATGCCGGTGGCAATGCCGACGCCGTCGCTGCCGCCGCCGACCGCGTTTTTCGTGACGATGCCCACGTTCCATGACTGGAACATGTTGCCGCCCGTAATCGCGGAGATCAGCAACGTGATGCAGAAGACGCCGCCGATGAACTTGCCGGCGGAGCCGAACCCACGTTCTTTGAGCCCCTTGGCGACAACCCACATCGGGCCGCCGTGCGGGTTGTCCGGGTCATCGGTGTTGCGGTACATCATGGAGAGCGCGACTTCGGTCGTCTTCAGCGCCATGCCGGCGAGACCGATCATCCACATCCAGAAGACCGCACCGGGACCACCGAGTGCGATCGCGACGGCGACGCCGCCAATGTTGCCCAGGCCGACCGTCGCGGACAGCGCGGCGGAGAGTGCCTGGAAGTGGTTGATGGCGCCGGGATCATCCGCATTGTCGTACACGCCGCGAACGACGGCCGTACCGTGCGTCAGCGCTCGATACTGGCAGAAGCCCGACCAGAGGGTGAACAGGACACCGACGCCAAGCACGGTGTAGAGCACGAAGTCGTGCCAAATGACGCTGTTGATCGCAGTCAGAACGTTGTCGAACGTGTCCATGTGGTGTCCTTCCCGAGGGCGTGAGCGACGATCGGCCATGCCGCCGACCGGTCGAACATCATGCCGGGATCGGGAGGGAAATGCAAAAAGACCGGGTTTCGGGTTTCGGGAATCGGGAATCAGGATTCGGGAAAAGGGGATGAAGCGGGATCCGATTCGAATCCCGAATGCCTTATCCCGAATCCCTGGCCTTAGTTAAACAACCCATGCAGCAGTTCATCCGCGTTCAGGACGCCGATGGACTGCAGCAGCACCAGGATGACCACCGTCGGCGCGACGAACCGCACGAGGATCAGCCAGCCCATGAAAAACACCGGCCACATGCCTTCGACTTCCGCAGCCCGAAGTCGTTTCGGCATGAACCAGCCCGCGTAGATCGCGATGAAGAACCCGCCGAGCGGCAGCATCCAGTTCGACGCGAGGAAGTTCATCGTGTCGAGGAAGCCCATGCCGTAACTCTCGCGCCATCCCGGTATCTGTCGCACTGGATCCTCCGCCACAGCGCTCGGGATCGCGAGCAGGAAGATCAACGTGCCGATTGTCAGCACCGCCGTCCGTCGCGACCAGCCCAATTCATCGATGAAGTACGACGCCACAACTTCAAGCAGCGAGATCGAACTCGTGATCGCGGCGAATACGAGCAGACCGAAGAACACCGCGCCAAGCAACATGCCTGCATCGCCGATCTCGGCAAACGCAAGCGGCATCGTCATGAACACAAGTCCCGGTCCCGCTTCCGGACTCTGGCCGAACGAGAATGCGATCGGGAAGATCATGAAACACGCAAGCAGCGCGACGCCGGTATCGAGTCCTGCGATCGTGATGGACTGCCCTGCGAGGCCTTCCTTGCTGCGCTGGTACGAACCGTACGTGATCATTGCGCCCATGCCGAGCGACAGGCTGAAGAACGATTGACCCATCGCTTCCAGCACGCTGCTCGCCTGCATTTTCGTGAAGTCAGGCTTCAGCACGAACGAGACTGCTTCGCCAAAGCCCGGCATGAACATGCCATACACCACGAGCACCATGATCAGCAGGAACAGACCCGGCATGAGGATCAGGCATGCGCGTTCGATACCGCCGGAAATCCCGCCGAGCACAATGCCCATTGTGATCATCATGAAGATCGCGGTCCACATGACCGTGATCCACGCATCGCCGGAAACGGCGTCGAATACCTCCTTGGTCCGATCGCGTGTAATCCGGCGACGTTCGAGATCCTCCGCGCGATCGCGCACATTCGCCGGCGTGAGTCGTGCGATGTCCGCCGCAATTTCATTGCGAAGCGCAGCCTTTGCATCGTCAAGTTCGGTCTGAACCTCGCGACCTGCGGTAATGGCCTGCGCGCGCTCGGGGTCTTCGCTCAGCATCTGCCACGCCGATCCTTCGTTTGGCGATGCTTCGGCCACGGCTTTCGTTTCCGACCACATCTGCCACGTCGATGGCTTCACGGCACTCACGATCTTGCGTTCCACGTTGGGGAACTGCCGATCGAGTTCGCGATCGATCAACGTGAGCCGCATCTCGTTGAGCGGTGTTGATGTTCGGTACGCCATGCTGTTAGCGCGCGCCGTCTCGGCAATCGGACCGGTGAAGTTCACGATGGACTTCAATGTGTAGTCCATCGCCCAGCCGGCGACGACGACGTAAAAGCTCAGGATGATGAAGCCGGCGACGACACCGAGCCAGCCGACACCCGCCCAGCGCGACTTCTTCCCCTGCAGTTCATGGAACGCTGCGACCGGCTGTTTCTGGGCGGCACGGCCGATCATGATCTCGCTCATCATGATCGGGAGGCCGACCAGCGCGACGCAGATCAGATACAGCACCACAAAGGCACCGCCGCCGTTATCACCTGCGGTAAACGGAAATCGCCAGATGTTGCCGAGCCCGACCGCGGACCCGGAGGCGGCGAGAATGAAACCGACCTTGCTACCCCATTCAGCACGTTGCGCCATGATGTCCTCCCGCGGCGATGAGCTTGATTCGTGCCGCCGACTATACCGAACGACGTCCGGTGGCTCCACGGTTGGCCCACGGCACGGCGGGGACGCTACGATGGTCCAGATGCGTGCGTATCGGTTACGAGAGGGACTCCAGCGCGTGGAGATCAATGGCTATCCGCTCCCGTTGGGCATTGTGCCTCGGGACGGCGTGATCCCCGTGGAAGGTTTCACCCTCGATTACAACGCGGGTCAGGACGACGATCCGGACACCTATCTGTTCACGGTCGCGGTCGCGCATGATCGTCTCCCGGACTTCCTCGAGCGCGCCTGGCAATTCCTTCCTGATCGCGTGACGCCATTGCTAGAGATCGGTTCGCGCGATGCGTATCGCACCGTCGACGTGTTCATCGGTAAGGACTCGATTGACAAGGATGATTTCCTCAGCGGCTGGGCCTCGTACGACACGTTTCTGCTCGAAGATGGGTCAATCGCCGCCGGCGCGAACGCCGAGGAACCGTTCGTCGAAGTGTTTGTCGATCAGTTTAAGCGGGTGCTCATCCATGTCCCGTTGGCGATGCGTGATGATGTCGAAGCGCTGCTCACGTCGTACGGCATTGAAGAGGTTCCACTGACCTGGCCCGATCAACCGGTGATGTCAGACGATGAGAGTGCTGAAGAGCCGGTGTCATTACGCCCGATTCTGCAGATCGAAGATGAGTTCTCGCCGGACATCGATGAACTGTTGTTGCAACTCCGCCAGCTCTGGCCACTCGAATTGAACATTGATCCGACCGCCAACGTGGATGCGGAAGGACGTCCACTCGGCCTGACGCTCTGGCATGCGGTCGTGATTCTGCGCGGCAGCGAGAATGAAGATGAAGTCGGCGCGTACGCCGCCGTCTGGGCAACCGCAGGATCGATCGTCGAGATGGAAGGTCTGATCCGCCAGGCACTCGATGTCTTTCCCGGCCTGGAATACGAGGCGATCTACACAATTGACCGCGTTGCGTATGATGAACGTCCGGATGAGCTTTCTGATCTGCCACCACGGCCGGAATCAGCGCAGATTCATTTGATCTCAATTGATCCGTGGGCCGAACCGACGTCGGAATGAAGCGTTGATCGTCGTGAGCCATCATGACACTGTGAACGCAGTCGTCCCTGAACCCAATACCCAATACCCGAATCCCGAATCCCATTCACCATGCCCAAACCCGAGTGGTACACGTCCGGCCTCGCCTTCAACTGCACTCAGTGCGGCAACTGTTGTACCGGCCCGGCCGGGTATGTCTGGTTCAATGACGAGGAAGCCGATGCGCTCGCCAAGCGATTCGGCGTCACGCGCAACCAGTTTCGCAAGCAGTACGCGCACAAAGTCCACGGGCGCTGGACGTTGAACGAATACGAAACCGAGCATGGCTTCGACTGTATCTTCCTGGATCGCGAGACCATTCCCGGCCGCGCGATCTGTGGCGTGTACGAGGATCGCCCGACACAGTGCCGGACGTGGCCGTTCTGGCCGGAAAACATCCGCTCCGAGCGGGCGTGGGAAGTCACCAAACGGTCGACGCCGTGTCCGGGGATGGATTCCGGGACGCTCATCCCGGTGGAGCAGATTCGGATTCTCCGCGATCAGCACAAACAGGATGCGTGAGACCGCCTTGGTCGGGTACACTGAACGTCGACGCTGAATCCATCCTTCCAGACAGGACGCATCGCGCCATGTCCGAGACACAGTCCACCGATAAGCCTGCGGGCGAGAACAAATCGCATGAGCCGGAAATCCCCATCGACGTGCGCCTCAAGCGCATGACCGTGGAGCAGCTCACCGCGTATGCCACATCGCAGGCACGCCAGTATCGCGAGAAACGAGAGAAGGCAAAGCGACTTCAGGAAGACATCGGCAAGACCGGCAAGCTGCTGGTCGTGATTCAGGATGAATTGAAGCGCCGCGATATCAAGGTCTGATCCGCGCGGAGATTCCTATGAGCATTCGTACCATTGTCGCCCGCATCCTTCTGGGGCTTGCGGTGCTTCTTCATGCGCCGAGTGCGGTTGGGCAAGACGCGACGGATGGCCAGACCGAAACCACATCCGTCCAACTGGTCACAGCTGAGACCGTTGTCGACCAGTACGACACCCGCGCGCTGGCCTTCAGTACGAAGGGTCTTGAACCCGGAACTGAATTGGCCGTCACGATGGTTCCGCCGGACGCGGTGACCATCCTCGCGCCGCCGATCGTGCCCGATGGACACGAATACGGCTTCATGCGCATTCGCGCGAACGAACCGGGCTACGTGCGCATCGACATTGGTGATGCGCGAATGCACATCGACGTGCTGCCGCGCGAATTGGAAGATGTCCTTCAGCGTGCCTCCAACGTGCGCATCGTGACGCCCGTGCAGAGCAGTGTGATCTGGGGGCGGACCTCCATCGCGATCGAATTTGATGACTGGGATCGTCGTCCGGTCGATCGCGTCGTCGTGCAATCGAATGCGGTCAAGGACATCGCGCTCACGGAAGTACCGCTCAAGCACGAATGGCCGATACGCTTGTTCGTCGGCGAGATCGGACCAGCGCAGCTCAGCTTCGATGTACACATGCTCACGCCCGCAGTGCACTTCAGTGACGGCAATACCGTCACCGGACGTCCGATGTTGATCGAAATCATCAATCGTCCGGCTGAACTCCTGTCGTGCGAAGCGGAGAATCCACCCGCACTTGAGGAACGGCCACGACGATTTGCCGGCGGCATGCCGCAGGCTGTCGATGACCCGCTCGCGTCAGGGCGAAAGTTCGTCGCGAACAACGGCGCGTATCCGCCCGTTTGCGTGCCGATCGACGTGGATCGCGAAGGATGGTATCAGGTGATCGCTCGAGCACGCGGTTCGCGTGCGGGCGGCGCGTTCCCGACTGTCGGTATCACACTCGACGAGGAATTCCAGTCGCGCACGACCGGCCGTGTCATCGCGGAGAACTGGCATCGAATTGCCGTTGGTCGACCGATCCGACTTGATGCCGGCTCGCACGTGATCACGCCGTTCTTTGAGAACGACTTCTTCGTGCCGCGCCGCGCTGATCGAAACCTGCATCTCGATCGCATCGAGATCGCGCGCGTCGGTGAGTCCTTCCGTGAGATGCTCGCGTTCGATCATGACGCTCGGTTGCGTCAGTTCGACGATGGCATGGGCACGGAACCATACTTCATGCGCACAGGACTGTTCTCGCCACGCGATGGCAGTGTTGTTTCGGGACATCTCACCGTGCGTGGATTCGTCGGGACGCTTGACCCCGAGCGAGAAACACCTGAAGTGGAATGCCGCGTCAATGGTCAGCGCATCGCTTCCCAGACAACGTTCCGCCCTGAGTTCACCGTCGACGCTGGCATGTTGCAGGACGGCGTGAACCGGGTGCAACTCATTGCACGAAATCCACGCTACGGCATGGCGCCGTCCGTCGTGAACGAGGTGCTGCTTGATCGCGATCTGCTTCCCGTCACGACATCGCCGCGGCCGCGCCAGCGCTTCACCATGCTGTCAGGTGCCTGGGATGAGGCAATCGCTCGCCGGCGCGTCAACAATGTGCCCGGCGCGACCGAGCCGGAAGTCGTGGCGTTCTATTCCAACGGCGAAGTCGCGCTCAACGTACCGGCTGACTTTGCGGGGCCGTGTCGAATCGTCGTCAACGCGGCGGGGCAACACTTCGGCGGTGCGCCGAACCTCCGCGTTGTGCTTCGGCATGATGGTGATGAGCACACGCTAGCGGACCTGGATGTGCCGACCAACTGGACGGATCTCGACCCGCTCGACGTGGATCTTCCCGATGGGGTGAAGTCGATCGCGTTCCAATTCACCAACGATCGGTACATCAAGGATAAGGGCGATCGCAATCTGTATCTGCAGGCGGTCACATTGACCGCGCGCAACGGTTCGGATGATGCGGGGCCGCCAAACCTTGATGTGCTCTGGCCGAAACCGGATGCTCAGTGCGGCGTGTACGACACGCTCATCGTCAACGCCGCCGATGATCAATCATTCGGTCTCACGTTCCAGCCATTCACCGCCGATGGCATGGCGCTGATGTCGCCGGTGCGCATCGAACGTTCGACCGGGCCGTTCGTGTTGCCGCTGATCCTGCGTGATCTGGAGCCGGGCGAACACCAGTTGGTCGTTCGTGTAACGGATGATGCCGGGCAGTGGCGCGACAGTTCGCCGGTCCCGATTGAGGTTGTCGCGGGTACCAGCGAACCGTCCATGCGATGTCGCGCGTTCACGCACGATCAGACCGAAGAAGAACTGGATCGGTGGCCAGATTCGGCATTGAAGCCCACGGCGATGATCATTGCGTCACGTCCTGATGACGCTCGCGCGCCGACTGCATTTGAGTACGCCGTGCGGCTGCTCACGCGCTTCGGTGATGGACCTGATCCGTTGTCGTTGATTGCGTTGCTGTGCGGTTCGAGCCCATCTGAATGGCTCGAACGCGATCTCACGGGAGATAGTCGACAAGAAACGCGCGAGCATACGTTCTCCAATGCTGCTGCGGTATTTCCCGCGAACTTCCAGTCAGGCGTGACGCAGCGTGCATTGCTTGCCGGCGCGTTCGACCCGAATCCCGCGCGTCATCGACTCGGGCGTTTCATCGACAATCACTTCTCCACGTGGATTCGTAAGGTCAATGCCGTTCGGGTGTGGGATGACCATGCGATGTACATGGCAAACGTCAACACGCGCTTTCCTGAACTGCTGCGGATGTCGTCGCGATCACCAGCTATGCTTCGGTACCTCGATCAGGATCGCAGCTTTGCCGGTCAGATGAATGAGAATTACGCTCGCGAGATCATGGAGCTTCATACGCTCGGGGTCGATGGGGGCTACACGCAGTCGGATGTGACCGCGCTCGCAAGGCTCTTCACCGGCTGGACCATGGCCATCGAAGGCAGCGGTACCGCAGGGATTCAGATTCGCCCGGCGGAATCACATCGGTTCGTTGCCAGCCTGCACGATCGAACGCCGGTCACCTTCCTGGGACGATCGTTCCCGCGCGGCACATCGGCGGAGCGCAAAGATGCGGTCCTGTTCGCCATCGATATGCTCGCCGCACATCCCTCGACCGCGCAGTTCATCGCGGACAAGATGTGCGCGCACTATGTCGGTGATCACTATCCGGAAATCCTGCAGCACATGATCGCGCCGATCTATCTCGAGACTCATGGAGACCTCGCTGCGATGGTGCAGCGGATTGAAGGTGAATCACATTTCGAACGATTCATGACGACAGCGCGCTCCGTGTCGCCGGTCGATTATGCGATTCGTCACATGCGGCGCGAGTACCGGCGGAATCCATGGGCGGCGGGGCAGTTCGTCGGCGCATCCGGCATGACAATGTTTGATCGAGCATCGCCCGATGGCTATCCCGATCATGACACATCATGGACTGACTCGAACGCACTGCTGCAACGTTGGACGTACGCCGAAACCGCCGCCGCCGGCGTGCTGCAACCAATGCCGGTGCAATATCGCGACGCGACGTTCCTTGAATCCGCATCGAATCGACAGCAGGTAATCGATTGGCTGGCGATCCGAATCTGCGGGGCGGAACTCAGCCCGACGACGACCGCAGCGGCCGATACCGTGCTGCAATCGACGGATCTGGATGCACCGGCGAGAATTCGGACGGTTGCTGCGTTCATTCTCGCCAGTCCGGAAGCCGGAATGCGGTGATTCAACCGTAGAATGTGATCGCCACGCTATCGATCGGAGGCAGCACGATGACGATCTCCAGACGATTCTTTCTGCAGTCGAGCGGCATGCTTAGTGCGTATCTCGGTTTCGCGCCGGCGCAGGCGCTCGCGAGCGCGTCGAGCCTGCTCGATGCATCCATTACCGTTCGACGCGACAAGACGCTGGTTGTGATCTTTCTGCGCGGCGGCGCGGATGGCATGAACCTCGTCGTGCCGTACGGCGATCGGCATTACCGTTCGTTGCGTCCGACGCTTGGCATCAACGCGCCGGGGCAGGGCGATGGCGCAGCGATCGATCTCGATGGCTATTTCGGCCTGCATCCGGCACTCGCGCCGTTGATGCCGTACTTCCAGGGTGGAGAAGCCGTCGCGGCGCACGCCGTTGGCTACGCGCACAATACGCGGTCACACTTCGAGGAACAGGACGTCTGGGAGACCGGCGTCATCGGCAACACGATCAACTCCGATGGTTGGGTGAATCGTCATCTCATGACCAGTGCTGGGCGCGGACCGATTCGCGCCCTTGCGATCGGTGAATCGCTGCCGCGACTGTTTCATGGTGATGCCGCCACGCTGACGATTCGTGGGCTCAACGATCTCAAGGTCGGTAACGGCCGCGATGGCCTCGTCGGCGCGCTCGAGCATGCGTACGCGGTGAATCCGAATATGCATGAGGATGAAGCCGCGAACCAGGTTCGACAGTCTGCCGCGGCGACGTTCGATGCGATGCGCGAACTCCGCAAGGTTGCCACATCGCAGGACGCGGAGACGACGACCTATCCCAACACGGATCTCGGACGCAAACTCCGCGATGTTGCGCGGCTGATCAAGGCAGATATCGGGCTCGAAGTGGCCGAGGTTGATCTCGATGGCTGGGATACGCATCAGAATCAGGGACGACGTGCGGATGGTCAGTTCGCGAATCTCGCGGGCACGTTGTCGACCGCTGTCGCGGCGTTCCTCGAAGACCTCAAGGAACGCCGTGATGATGTGCTGGTCGCCACGCTGACGGACTTCGGTCGTACTGCGGCTGAGAATGGCACGCGCGGCACCGATCACGGCTGGGCGAACGCCATGTTCCTCTTCGGCGGTGCAGTGCATAACGCACACCGGCAGCGCGCGGGCGGCGCAGCGCCGGTCATCGCCAACTGGCCCGGTCTGGCCCCGGATCAGTTGCACGAAGGTCGCGACCTGTTGCACACGATGGACTTCCGCGATGTGCTCGCAGAAGTGGTGGGAACACATCTCGGCAATCCGAATCTTGCGAAGGTGCTGCCGGACCACGACTGTGCGCCGGTCGGATTGGTGGCGAGGAGCTGACAGCTGTCAGCGATCGGCGGTCAGCTCTGTAGGGCGGGCTTCCCCGAAGCCGCCGTCTGGTTGCGAGACTTGTCGCCCGGCGGGACGAATAGCCTCGGAGGCACCATGGTAGAGTGCATCGGTTCAGCAGCGAATCGAAGTTGGCATGAGCTTACTGCGCGCAGAATAGTCGTCTGGTCCAACATGCAGCTGGGAGCGTTGAAGAAAGATCCGCCTTCTCAATCGGCATTTGCTGAGCTTGCAACGGTTTCAGATTCAGGCATTGACATGCATGTCGAATTGATAGACTCGATCGAGACTTCCGATTCGGCATTGTGTCGACTGGAATCGAGAACTGACACGGATGGGCGGGTGCTTGTCATGGCAGCGTTTGATGTTAATGCTTCGGCCGAACGCGTTTTTGATGCAATCGGCCGCATGATTGACGAGGGAATTGAAGCAGGTTGCAGCTATGCGGAGAGCGGCGAGCTCGTTTCGTTTGACCAGAGAACGAAGAACATAGACGCGACGTCATAGTGCGTGTTCTCAAAGAGACCGATTGGGACGAAGTTCAACTTCCGAAATTGAGACCACTTCCCGATTGGTTCCTCGAGGAGATCCGCAATAACCCGGATATAGAATTGCTCTGAGTCTCGTTGCGAGCGGTGTTAGCTGGCGTGTTCGGTAAACCTGGTCGACAGGACGAATAACCTCGGAGGCGCCATGGTAGCGTGTATCGGTTTAGTCGCTAACCGAAAATGGGATGAGCTTCTTGCGGTCAAGATTGTCGTTTGGACTAATATGCAGTTGGG
>JBCCFX010000012.1:0-31977 GCA_039029515.1 Planctomycetota bacterium | reverse complement strand
TTTTGTTTGTGTTTTTTTTTTGTGTGATTTTCCTTTTTACTGGCTCTCTCGCGGGGGGGGCCACCCCCCCCCCCCTACGAGGAGTCGGTCGACACAATCTCACGATCGCGCAGGCTGTGTCGATGCCACCACGCATTCGGCGAGTTGAACCGCATTCAGCGCAGCGCCTTTGCGCAGTTGATCGCCAGAGACAAACAGGCTGACGCCGAAGCCATCGGGCTGGCTCGGGTCGGGTCGAAGTCTGCCGACAAGAATATCGTCGATGCCGGACGCATCGATCGGTTCCGGGAATCGGCTCGTTTCTCGATCATCGACCACGCGCACGCCCGGTGCGGCGTCAATGGCCGCGCGGATCTCGTCGAGCGATGCCGGTGAGCGCAGCGTCAGGTTGACCGCGGCGCTGTGCGCTCGCAGCACGGGCACGCGCACGCACGTGCCGGTGATCCCGATTGTGTCATCGTGCAACATGCGATGCGATTCATTGATGAGCTTGCGCTCTTCCACGTTCATACCGTCATCATCAACCGCTGATTCGTGGCAGAACACGTTGAAGAGGCACGGTCGACCAGCGATGGGATGTCTGAGTGGTTTGCCGGCGACGAAATCGCGTGCTTACTGTTCGAGTTCTTCCATCATCGCGCGTCCACCGCCGGACGCGGCCTGATACGTGCTGACCACCATGCGCTCGACGCCGAACGCGGCATGCAATGGATGGACCGCGAGCAGCGTGATGATCGTGGTGCAATTCGGGTTGGCAATGATGCACGGCGGCGCGCAGTCGTCGAGATCCGCGCCGTTGACTTCCGGGACGACCAGCGGCACATTCGGGTCTGTGCGAAAGGCGCTCGAGTTATCGATGACGATAGCGCCGGCAGCGACAGCGCGCGGCGCCCAGATTCGACTGACGTCAGCACCGGCGGCGCACAAGACGATGTCCGCGCCGTCGAGCGTGGATTCTGTCAGTGCGGTGACACAGTGGTCCGTACCACGGCATTGGATGATGGTGCCGACCGAGTCCGTTGAGGCCGTCAGCCGGAGGTCGGCGATGGCCCATTCGCGCTCGTCGATCAGCGAGCAGAGTTCTTCGCCGACTGCGCCCGTGGCTCCGATGATGACGACGTTGCGTGCTTGGTCCGGCATGCGATGCAGCGTAGACGGTGGAGGCTCGGGCGTGGGGGGCAGACGCGGGGAAATTCGGGGCTGAACAGGAGACAACGCAGTCCACACAGGTCGGGGGGTCTGCCAGCGGCGGGCCGATTGTGCTTGCGGACTATGGGTGATCGATGGGACGATGAAGGTGGTGGAGGCCCTGTGACGGAGCCGAACCATGGGTGCCCCGGTCTGTACGAAAGTCGATGGATGGGTCATGACCGCTGAGGCGTATCGGCGGGGCGATGTGCCGCTGGGCTACGCTGAGGCACGGTTGCTGGCAGGCCGGCTCAGACGTCAGCAATGTTGCCAGACAGGGGCTATCGGTGGCCCCTCCGGGGCGCTACTATCAGGGATCGCGATGGCATCAGGGAAGAAGCCGGCCGTGGGGTCGGATTGTGCCACCGCAGCCTGAGACGTCGGTAGAAGCCGAAAGCTCCGATTTCCGCCTGGAGGCGGAACATCGAAGAACGTGAAACTGTTCTTCGGGCTGAATCGAAGCCGGGGATGGTCCGATAGGTGTTGAGCCCGAACGTGCTCAATCCCTGACGGCCGATCTGCCGAAGGCGTTTCAGGCATAACGGAACGGAACGGAACGAGAACCAAGACAGGAGCAGCCATGGTCACGCGTATGACGACAGCGGTGGCGACCGCACTGGTGGGCGGCGTGCTTGCCGGGCCCGTCGCGGCCCAGGACAAGAAGCCGGAATTCCCGCCGTGGGACAAAGTGAGTGACGGGTACAAGAAGGTTGATCCTTCTGGTGATGCGACCTCGTCTCTCTACACCCTCTATGTGAACAAGAAGACGAACGACGTCCTCGCGGAACTGCCGCGCGGCTGGGACAACCAGAAGTACTTCGTCGCGGTGACCCAGGCGAGTGGCGGCGACTTCGCCGGTCTCCAGGGACCGGAGCGTCTCGTCTACTGGCGACGCTACGACAAGCTACTGGCCATGCTGGCGCCGGAACTGCAGACTCGATCCACGGGCGAGCCGGAGTCCAGGTCGTCCGTGAAGCGCCTCTTCACCGATCGCGTCCTGCTGGACGTCCCGATCGTGGCGATGGGCCCGAGCGGCCAGCCGGTCATTGACCTCGACAACCTCCTCGTCGGCAAGGCCCGCGAACTCGTTGGCTTCGGCGGCGGTGGCGGCAACCCGCGACTCGCGCGCATCGCGAAGGCCAAGGGTTTCAACCGGAACATCGAAGTCGCATTCGAAGCGCCGGGCTTCGGCGGCAAGCTTGCGACGACGCACTACTCGATCAGCCTCGTGCCCAAGGGTGGCAGCTACAAGCCGCGCGTTGCGGACGAGCGCGTCGGGTACTTCATGACGACCTATCGCGATCTTGGCGAATACGGTCCGAATGAAGGCAAGTGGAAGCGATACATCCATCGCTGGAACCTCGAGAAGCGCGATCCCAAGCTCAAGCTGAGCCCGCCGAAGGAACCAATCGTCTTCTACGTCGAGCACACCGCGCCGGTCCGCTACCGTCGCTGGATTCGTGCGGGCGTCGAATACTGGAACGAAGCGTTCCGTGAAATCGGCTTCGACAACGCGATCGAGGTCTACTACCAGGACAAGTCAACGGGCGCGCACATGGAGAAGGATCCGGAAGATGTCCGGTACAACTTCATCCGCTGGTTGAACAACGATATCTCCACCGCGATCGGCCCGAGCCGTGCGCATCCGATGACCGGCCAGATCCTCGATGCTGACATCGTGCTGACCGACGGTTGGATCCGTGCGTTCTGGCGTTGGTACAACGAAGATATGCCGCAGGTCGCGATGGACGGCATGACGCCGGAAACGATGCTGTGGTTCGAAGAGAACCCGGACTGGGATCCGCGTCTTCTGATTCGTGATCCGGTTGATCGCGAGCGCATCATGCTCGAGCGTTCTCACCGTCGTGACCTCGTCGCGAAGGGTGAAGCGAAGCTCATGACTGACGTTGCGATGGGTGAGAACCCGTATATGCAGCAGCTCAGCGAATGGATGGGCAAGGATGCACAGCTGTGCATGGCCGCCGATCACCTCGCGTTCGACATGGCATTCGCCAGCCTGATGATGACCGACTTCATCGAGCGCGGTGAAGATGCCGATGGCAACGCCGACGATGCTGACCTGCTGGACGGCATCCCGGAGTGGTTCATCGGTCCGATGCTCGCTGACCTCGTCTGTCACGAAGTCGGCCACACGCTTGGTCTGCGCCACAACTTCAAGGCGTCCAGCATCTACACGATGGATGAGATCAACAGTGAAGAGTGGAAGGGCAAGAAGGCCATGACCGGTTCGGTGATGGACTACAACCCCAACAACTTCAACTTCAAAGGCATGTGGGGCGACACGCAGGGCGACTACGCCATGATGATGGTCGGTCCCTATGACAAGTGGGCCATCGAGTACGGTTACACGACCGGCAAGCTCGACAAGGTCCTTGAGCGAACCGCCGAGCCGGAACTCGCCTATCTCACTGACGATGACACGACGGGTCCCGACCCGTACGCGCGTCGATACGACCTGAGCAAGAACCCGATCGAATTTGCCACCAACCAGATGGCCGTCGTCGAGTTCCAGCGTGATCGCATTCTGTCTGACATCGTCAAGGACGGTCAGAGCTGGTCGAACGCACGTCGTGCGTATTCGGTTACGCTCAGCCAGCAGATGCGCATGCTCAGCATGATGTCCAACTGGATCGGCGGCGCGCACGTGTCGCGTGCCCGCAAGGGCGACAACGATTCGGCGCCGCTGGAAGTGGTTGATCCGGAACGTCAGCGTGAAGCGCTGGACTTCGTGATCAACAAGGCGTTCTACGATGAGGCGTTCGGCCTCACGCCGGAACTCCTCCTGCATATGACGGTCGACAAGTGGAGCGACTGGAGTGCGGGCGATCGCAGCGATCCGACATGGCCGGTGCATGACCGCGTCATGGGCATTCAGGCATCGGCCGTGTCCATGGTGATGAACCCGACGACGCTGTCGCGTGTGTATGACAACGAGTTCCGAACGCCGTCCGATCAGGATGCGCTGACGGTCGCGGAAGTCATGAACAGCTTCGCGGAAGCGATCTACACTGAACTCGACGCGGACCTGAACGGCGAGACGTTCACGAATCGTGAGCCGATGATCTCCAGCCTCCGTCGTAACCTGCAGTCGCAGATGACGGATCGCCTGATCGCGCTGGCCACACGTGACGACCGACGCATGCCGCGTCCGTTGCGTACGCTGGCGATGGACCACCTTCGTCGTCTCGACGGCCGTCTTGAAGGCGTGCTCGAGAAGGCTGATGACGGCCAGGTCGATGAGTACACCGCAGCGCATCTGCGTGACCTGGAGGTTCGAATCTCCAAGGCGCTCGACGCGATGTACATCATTCAGTAGCCATCAGTTTCATCCCGTGATTCTCCAACGCCGTCCGCAAGGGCGGCGTTTTTTTTTGTGGGCTGTGGGTCGTTGCAGGCCGGGTTCTGTTGAACCCGGCATCGATCGCCGTGTGACGTTCGGCGGCGGGGGCACAGCCCCCGCCCTACAACTCAGCTGTCCGCGCTCAGCTATCAGCACTTGTAGGCCGGGTTCTGCTGAACCCGGCATCGATCGCCGTGTGACGTTTGGCGGCGGGGGCACAGCCCCCGCCCTACAACTCCAACCCCGAATCCCAAATCCCTAGCCCTCTCCACACCCGACGTTCGCGAGGACCGCCACGATGTCATCCACGTCGATCATGCCGTCGCCGCCTTCGGGTGCGATGTCGCACACAGGATCGTCGCTGCCGATGGCGAGCACCACTTCGACGACGTCATCGATGTTCACACGTCCGTTGCCGGCGGCGCCGTCAGCGCGTCGAGGCGCGCAATCGCCGATGCATGCGTCGCACGCGCCGAGATCAAGAATCGCTGCCGCGCCGGTTTCCGGGCCCGCGATATCCGCGCCTGGCGCGCCGGCAATGAGCCAGCCATCGTGGAGCGCGATCGTGGCACCCAGCTGGCTCAACGCGCCGAACGCGGGCACGACTATCTCGCGATCAACACGCCACGCACCATCGAACGCGCGCCTCCACACCACGATGCGGTCTCCATTCATCGTGCTGCTTGCAATCCGATCCCCGCTGACCGAGACACGTCCCGCTGGGACGACCGTTTGCTCCAGTCCATCGATTGCGAGCATCGCCGGCGTGCGCCATGCCGTTCCCGTTCGTTCGCTCATCCAGATGCCGGCATCGGTGCCAATGACAATCGTCGCGCCGTCTGTGTCGACATCCGACACGTTCGCCAACGACCAAGATGCGATCTCGTGCCACGTCGCCTGAACGTCTGTATTCGTTGCCGTGCGTTCGTAGACCTGCACGCCGACAGCGGTTGTACAGACCAGCACCTGCGCAGACAGCGCGATGGATCGGGCAAACGCATCATCGCCTTCTGTCGGGACGATCGTGGCTTCCGGCTGCCAGCGGCCGTCGATGCGGTGGTGAATCGACACGTCCGTCCCCGGCACACTGACCGCGAGCCGATCGCCATCGAGGCTGATCGCGGCGCCGAACATGGGATGAGCTGACGTGATGATGCCAGTTTCAGTCCACGCAGAGAGCCCTTCAGTCGTGCGTTCGAAGAGGACGACAGCGCCGCCCGAGTCCACTGACGTCAGCATCGGTGCCCCGACGGCGACACGGTCAGCATCAAGGCTGATCGATGTCCCGAACGATGCACCACGAGTTGGCTTCGCCGGCACGAGCGGGAGCATGATGGTCTGATCATCGACGACTTCAACGATGCATGCGCGAGCCGGATCGAGCCCGGGAAACGGGACCGACGTTCCAATGGCCGCACGGTATGGCGCGATGTCGACCGCTGATGCAAACGCGCCAATCGATGGCAGATCATCCGCGCTGATCAGCACGGGTTCGCACGATGACGAATCGCCGATGTGCAGAAGCATCGCGAGGAGTGAGACACACATTGAATCGAGGACCATCAGTCCGACCTCCATGTCGTGGTCGGCTGATGCGTGGTGGAAGGAAGGTCGAATCTGATTCGTGTCGATGCAAGGGGAAAGGCGGAAGAAGGCGATGGGCGCAATGGGTTATGGGTTTTGGGTTGAGGGTGTCGGGCGGGGGCTGTGCCCCCGCCGACGAACGTCACACAACGTGCATCCGACACTTCGCGTTGCTCAGTGTCGGCGTTGTTTTTCTGATCCGCACCTTCGCAGACTCAGGTGCGGCATGGTCACCTTCTCGGCGGGGGCACAGCCCCCGCCCTACAACTCATCCCTCATCCCTCATGGCTCATGGCTTCTCAATTCCAATCCCGAATCTCCTTCCCCAGCTATGCTTCTGACATGGACTTTGATCATCCCCCTGTCGATCCCATTGCGCAGGCCCGGCTCTGGTTTGAGGATGCTCGAACCACCGGCCTGCCGAACCCGAACGCAATGACCGTTGCCACGGTTGATGCGAATGGTCACCCCAGTGCGCGCATTCTGCTGCTGAAAGGGTTCGATGAACGCGGCGCGGTGTTCTTTACCAACGATGAAAGCCGGAAGGGTCGGGCGCTCGGTGCGACCAAACGCGCTGCGCTGCTGTTTCACTGGGATCCTCTGGATCGTCAGCTGCGCATCGAGGGCGAGGTCACGCGCACGACCGATGCGGAAGCTGATGCGTACTTTGCGACACGAGCGCGCGGCTCGCAGGTCGGCGCGTGGGCTTCACAGCAATCGCGGCCGCTGGAGTCGCGCGCGGTGCTCGACGATGAAGTTGCGGCAATGGACAGGAAGTTCGGCGATGACATGCCGACGCGACCGCCGCATTGGGGTGGCTACCGCGTGGCACTCGAACACATCGAGTTCTGGCAGGGTCATCCGTATCGGCTGCATGATCGCGTGGTATATACGCCGGACGGTCAGGGCGGCTGGACGACGCAGCGTTTGTATCCGTGATTCAGGGTGCGGTGGCGCCGAGTTCATCGAGCGCGGCAATCGTGTAGCCGCCGCGATGGACCGGCGGCGGACCTTCGTTCACCACGAACAGCCAGTCTGACATCTCATCCACTGAGAAGCTCACGCGCTCGCCGAGCGTTCGGCCGCATTCGAGCGCGCGGGTTGGCGTGCTCGTCAACCGGCCTTCGATGCGGAACATGGTCCACTTGTCCGGATGAAGCCAGACGTGTTCGACGCCACCGCCGACCGTTGGTGCGGCCCATTTGACCCACCAGCGCGGTCGTTGTTCTGCGGTGCTGCCTTCCCATTGCACGCGAGCTTCTTCCGCAGTGCGTTGCGCATCGAGTGTGGCCTGCGCGAGATCGTCGACGGTGTCATCGAACATGGTCAGTGCCGGCGCCTGCGCGGGTGTATCAGGTTGTGATGTTTCGCCGTCACTATCGTCGCCCGTGCCGATCGGTTCGCAGGCGATCAGCACGCAGCTGACCATCAGGAGTCCGGCGCGGAACAGCATGTGTTGTGATGTGCGTTGCATCCTCATCGGATCGTATGCCCACTTACAGAGTCGGGGGTGGCGGCGGTTCGGGTGGCGCGCGGCGAAGGACCGCTTCCATGTCGAGTTCATCAAGACGGTTGAGGTCAATGCCCGGCTGCGGCGCGGCCGGTTCGTCAGTTGTTTCGGGATCGGCGTCGTTTTCATCACTGACCTCGACGCCGGCGTCATCGGTGGAAGGTGGCATGATCGGCGGGAGTCCATCGTGATTCGCTTCCAACTGGCTCGCTTCCGCCATGAGGTCGGTGGGGAACATCGCGGCAAAGGTTGATGGGTCCGGCGGCGCAGGTGCGGTTGACGGGGGATCGGCGGCTTCGCCCGGTGCTGATGGGGTCGTCGATGGCTTTGATGGCGGCACATGAAGTGCGTCGAGGGCGTCGGCGAGGTGAGGTGGGAGTGCGGCGGGGAGCAGCGACTCCAGATCATCGACGCCGAACTCCTTCTGCCAGCGCGAAACATCCTCCGATGGCACGTGCGACGGTGGTGTCGATGGTCGGCTGGTGGCGTCGTCGAGATGGGCATCATCGGCGAGCTGGCGCAGGAACTCTTCTGAGGTCAGGGTCTTGCAGCGTCGGCGCCGTGCGGCCCGGAGGACTTCGTTGTCGGAGCTGACGACGATGAGCCGGCGCGGGGCGGAGTCGTCGTTGACGAGCTTTGCGATCATCTCGTCGGCGGTGACGCCCGGGCCGGCGTATCGGGTGATGACCTGGCCATCGCGGCCGGGCGGGGCGTCAGGCTTGGGGACGCCATCGCAGATCAGCAGGGCCTCATCGTGTCGAAACCGGCTGGTTTGAATGAGCCTGGCGAGATCAGGCGGGTCGATCCCCGCGAGTCCCGGGGGCAGGACGCCGGTGACGTGAAGCACGTTGTAGGTATCGACAATGAGGGGCATGCGGTGGCCTCGGCGACCATTCTAGGGGGTCGGGCGGGCTCCGATTCGGGCGTCTTGCAAGGTGGGGCGGTTTTCGGTCTAATACCCGGCTCGGTTCAGCGAACAGGAAGGTGGCACATGGCCATTCGTATCAAGGCTCGACACAACGAATCCGTCAACCAGATGCTTCGTCGTTTCAAGAAGCTCTGCGAGAAGGAAGGCCTGACCAAAGACGTCAAGCGCAAGCAGTACTTCGAGAAGCCCTCGGAGCGTCGCCGTCGTGCGATGCGCAAGAGCATCTCGCGAGCCGCTCGCCTGACGACGCAGGGACCGCCGCGCAGCAAGAAGCGCTGAGTCGGTTCCGGGGGTGACGCTCACGTCGTCGTCCACGCGTGGTCAAGGTGATCACGCTCGACGGTGTGGCACGGGACGCGACACAACTGCGCTGTGCGTGTGGTGTGGCGTTTTCATGAATTGATGTCGGATCATGCGGCCGTCCTCGTTGGGCGGCCACGCCTATTGATCCGCTGGGTGTTCTGACTCGTTTCGTCGCCGTCATGTGGGGCGGTGGCTCACGGAGAAGATTCGTGGACGCGATGGTGATGCTAGCCAACCTCAATACCCTCACGGATAACTGGGTGTATTTCATCGGACCCATCGGCGCGGTGACCGCGCTCGTCATGGCCTTCATCTTCTACAAGGGTGTCGTCAGTCACTCTGAAGGTGATGACAGCATGATCGACATTGCGCAGGCTGTGCGTGATGGCGCGATGGCGTATCTCGCACGACAGTACAAGGTCGTGTTCGTCGTGTTCATCATTCTGTTTGCCATCCTGCTCGGTCTGGGGCTTGCCGGCATTCAGGAGTTCTGGACCGCGATCGGCGTCCCGATCGCCGGGTTCTTCTCCGGCTTGTGCGGTTGGTTCGGTATGAAGACCGCGACCAACGCGTCGGCGCGAACAACGTTCGCCGCCAAGAACTCACTGAACGATGGTCTCCGCGTCGCGTTCCGCGCCGGTGCGGTCATGGGTCTCGTCGTCGTCGGCTTCGCGCTGCTCGACGTCTCGGTGTGGTTCTTCCTCTGGAACACGGTCCTCGGTGGCACCGACACAACGCTCGTGGATATCACGACGATCATGCTGAGCTACGGCATGGGTGCATCGACGCAGGCACTCTTCGCTCGCGTCGGTGGTGGTATCTACACCAAGGCTGCGGACGTCGGTGCTGACCTCGTCGGTAAGGTTGAAGCCGGCATTCCTGAAGATGATGCTCGTAACCCCGCGACCATCGCGGACAACGTTGGTGACAACGTCGGCGACGTCGCCGGCATGGGCGCTGACCTTTACGAGTCCTACTACGGTTCAATGCTCGCGACGATGGCACTTGGTGCCGCCGCCGCGCTCGGCCTTGGCGTCGCTGGTGTGGGCATCAAGCTCGCGGTTGCTCCGATCGCGCTCGCCGGCATCGGTATCTTCTGTTCGCTCATTGGCGTGTTCTGCGTCAAGGCGAAGGAAGATGCGTCGTTCAGCCAGCTCCTCAAGGGTTTGCACCTTGGCGTGTACGCCGCATCGGGCCTGATCTTCCTCGCGTCGTTCGGCCTCCTGTTCTATCTGTTCAAGGACGTGCCGGAAGTCAATGGCATTGGCCTTTGGGGCGCGATCGTCACCGGTCTCGCTGCGGGTCTGATCATCGCGTACGCGACCGAGTACTACACCAGCTACGAACATGCGCCGACGCAGTCGATCGCCGAACAGGCGCAAACTGGTGCCGCGACCGTGATCATCAGCGGTATTGCGGTGGGCATGATTTCCACGTGGGTGCCGATTGCGACGATCGTCGTCGGCATCATCCTCGCGTTCACGTTTGCGGGTGGCGGTGAGAACTTCCTCCTCGGTCTGTATGGCGTGGGCATCGCCGCAGTCGGCATGCTGTCGACGCTCGGTATCACGCTTGCGACCGATGCCTACGGTCCGATCGCGGACAACGCGGGCGGTAACGCGGAAATGACTGAGCAGCCGTCGTTCGTGCGTGACCGCACCGACATGCTCGATTCACTCGGGAACACCACGGCCGCGACTGGCAAGGGTTTCGCGATCGGTTCCGCGGCGCTGACCGCCATGGCCCTGCTCGCCGCGTACGTCTCGGTCGTGCAGACCAGCATCACGCGTCAGCTCGATAATGGTGACGCCGCCACGATTCTCGCCAAGGGCAGCGGCGCGTATGTCGCCGAGTACCAGGGGCACGGTCAGTTCACGCTTGCCACGCGCGGCGACGACGACGTCACCGGCGGCCTCGTGCTTGCGGCTGATTCAGTGCTCACGCGGATCGACGGTGATGATGGTCTTGCAAAGGGCGACGTCGTGTCGTTCTCCACGGAGATCGATGAAGACACGAACACGTATCACGTCTCACATGCGCTGGGCGATCGTGAAGTGCACTTCGAAATCGTCCCGACCAACCGTGCGACGATCCAGCAGATTCTTCGCTACTACAACGTCACGCTGATGAACCCGCGCGTGCTTGGCGGCATCTTCCTCGGCGTCCTGCTCGCCTTCGTCTTCTGTGCGATGACCATGAACGCGGTCGGTCGTGCGGCCTACCAGATGATGAACGAATGTCGTCGACAGTTCGGCATCATGCGTGAGGCCTTCAAGAAGTCCGGCATGAGCGAAGAAGACATGGCCAACCCGTTGAGCTGGCCGAAGTCCGTTGAGGCGGATGGCCGCAAGTATCCGGACTACGCCGAGTGCGTGGCGATCTCGACGGCGGGTGCTCAGAAGGAAATGGTGATTCCGTCGCTGCTCGCGATCATCGTGCCCGTGGCCGTCGGCCTCGTGCTTGGTGTTGCCGGCGTGATGGGTCTGCTCGTGGGTGGCCTGACGTCCGGCTTCGCGGTCGCGATTTATATGGCGAACGCGGGTGGTGCCTGGGACAACGCCAAGAAGTACATCGAGAAGGGTCACTTCGGCGGCAAGGGTTCTGACTCGCACAAGGCGGGCGTCGTCGGCGACACCGTTGGCGATCCCTTCAAGGACACCTCGGGTCCGTCACTCAACATTCTCATCAAGCTCATTGCGATTGTGTCCGTCGTCTTTGCGGGCCTCGTCGTCAAGCTGAGCCCGGCGGTCGGCGACCTCCTCGGGCTCGGATAATTTCCGATGATGACCAAGACCACGACCGAATCCGATCAGTTGCGCCGCTTCGTTATTGAGGCGGCGCAACTGGCATCGGATCGGCACTGTGAGGACGTGATCGTCCTCGACGTGCGCGGTCTGAGTCAGGTCTGCGAGTACGTCCTGCTGGCCAGCGGGACAAGTGACCGGCAGATGCGCACGGTCGCGGATGAACTCGAGAAGCTCGGCAAGGAATACAACCATCCACCGTTCCGATCGAGCGTCGACAGCGCGTCGACGTGGATCGTGGTGGACTTCGTGGATGCCGTCGCCCATTTCTTCGAGCCGAACCAGCGAGCGTATTACGATCTCGAATCGCTCTGGTCAGACGCACCGACGGTGCCATGGCAGCGGTCGCGTGAGGAAACGTCGTCGTCCTGATCGACGTGTCTCTCGACCTGCCAGCCGGGACCCCCGAACGCAATGTCATATCGTATGCTCGACGTGGTGGCGAACCGTGTCGTGGACGCTGCGTCACCGTGAGGAGTCATTGCGATGAACACACTTGCCGAACGAGGCTCAACGCAGGAACGTACGGTCGAGGACCTTGTCTTCATCGGTGTCGGGAAGGACGTTCAGGCGCGCGATCGGTACACGGGCGAACTCGCGTGGGAATGGCGCATGCCCAAGGGTCGCTCACCGATCATCGTGCTCGATGGCGATCGCCTGATCGTCATCACGGGTCAGCACGGATACTGCGTCGATCCGCTCTACGGCCAGCAGGTGTGGCACCAGCGCATCTCGCGCTGGGGTGGTATTCCCAGCGTCGCGACCTCGCGAGGGAATTCGAACTCGTCGGTGCAGGCGCAGATCGCCGCGATGCAGGCCGCTGCAGCGGCGGCCGCAGCAGGGTGATGCGCACGATGCATCAAGGAGGCAGCACGATGCGTCAGTTCATTGGTTTCTGGGTCATGTTGCTCATGTTGGGTGTCGAGTCGGTCTGCGCGCAGGTCGCGTTCACCGACGATGCGTTGGCATTCGATCGCGAAGCGCCGTACGTCGGTTTCTGGCTCGGCAACGTCAATGCCGATGGCAATGCGATCGCCTTCAGCATCGATGTGCAGCAAGGCGAAGATGTTGATCAGTACGACGTCGCCGCGCGAGCACTCCAGGTCTTCGGTCCGACCGCACACGCGATCGATGGTGTCATTGAAGATGATGCCCTCGTCTTGCGCACCGTTGTGGGCGGCAGCGACACCGTGTTTACGCTCTCACTTCGCGAAGACGCGCAGCGCCTCATCGGGACGGTCTTGCGTGACGACGGCGAAGGCGCACCGTATGACATTGAATTGCAGCGATCGCTTCGAGCCGTTCACGCCGCCGGGCAGCAGGTCTTCACCGGCGTGCTCAACGTGCAGCAGGTGATGGAACTGGACATGACAATTCTGTTCGGCACGACCTTAAGTGGACGTCGCGTCGGACATATTGATGTTCCCGCGCAGGGCATCGTCGAATTTCCCCTGATCAACATCGTCGAACATGACGGCGAGATCACCGCGACTTTTCCTGCGCCGGCACCCGCCACGATTACAGGCCGGATCGTAGAGAACGGTTCGCGATTCGTCGGCACGTTCGAGCAGGCGACGATGACCATCGACGTCGATTTCGAGCGGGCGGAAGACTACACGCCAACGTCATTGAGCCGGCCGCAGAAGCCGGAAGCGCCGTATCCGTACGAGACGCGTGACGTGGTGATCGAACATACCGATGGACATCGTCTCGCGGGCACGTTGACGACGCCATCAACGGAAGGCCCGTGGCCGATTGCGATTTTCATCTCGGGTTCCGGTCCGCAGGATCGCGATGAAGCGCTGATGGGTCATCAACCGTTCCTGGTGATCGCGGATCATCTCACTCGACATGGCATTGCGACCCTGCGGTGTGATGATCGCGGTGTGTCCGAGTCATCCGGTGAGTTCGAAGGCGCGACAAGCCTCGATTTCGCGAGCGATGTCAACGCGCAGGTACGCTGGCTTCAGGGTGAGGCGGCGAGCGGTGCGCTGCACATCAATTGCGACCAGATTGGCCTGATCGGTCACAGCGAAGGCGGACTGATCGCGCCGATCGTCGCGTGTGATGTGCCGGAACTCGGCTTCATTGTGCTGCTTGCCGGCCCGGGAGTCACCGGGAAGGACATTCTCGCGGTGCAGAGTGAATTGCTGCTGGCCGCGAGTGGTGTCGAAGCGAATGCTGCCGCCGAACTTGCTGCGTCATCGCAGCGGTTGATCGCCGCGCTGCTGGCCGATGATTTCTCGGAAGATGCCTGGCTGGCGACCTTCAGGCAGCTTGCGGAGGACAATCCCATGCTCGCCGGCCTGACGGACGATGCGACGGATGACGATGTCGATGCGGCGGCGCAGAACTTTCTCGAAACGATGAATGGTCCGTGGATGCGGTACTTTCTCGAGTTCGATCCGACGACGTACCTGCGCGGCGTGTCGTGCCCGGTCTTCGCACTCAACGGCACGCTCGATCTCCAGGTCTGGCACGACCAGAACCTGCCGCCGATCATCGATGCGGTTCGCGCCGGCGGTGGCGACATCACCGCGCGACGATATGAGGGTTTGAATCACCTGTTTCAGCCGGCGACAACTGGTGCCGTCGGCGAGTACGCACAGATCGAAACGACGATCGATCCGTTGGTGCTCGAAGACCTGGTGTGGTGGATTTACAGTGTGACAGGATCGAACGCGCGATGAGTTTCGGACTCGGACACGGCCGTGAGTTGTCGATCGAAGGCGTCGGCTTCGTGCGCGAAGATCTGCCGGCGTTTGATCCGTCAGATCGCGCGGGATCGCTGATCGATCCGCGCGCGTGGTTCGAGGAACCAACGCGCCGATTCGAACTGGAGATCGGTTCGGGAAAGGGAACGTTCTTGTTGCAGCAGGCGGTGTTGCAGCCGGAGACGAACTTCCTCGGCATTGAGTGGGCGGGCGAGTTCTTTCGGTATGCGGCGGATCGCATTCGTCGCCGGCAACTGACGAATGTGAAGATGTTGCACGACGATGCCTCGGAATTCATCCGCTTTCGCGTGCCGGATGGTGTGTGTTCGATCGTGCATCTGTACTTTTCGGATCCGTGGCCGAAAAAGCGGCATCACAAGCGTCGCGTCGTGCAGGATCAATCGCTGCGTGACTTTCATCGCGTGCTCGAGCCGGCCGGACTGTTGCATCTCGTGACGGATCACGATGACCTCTGGGCGTGGTATGAGGACCATGTCGCGCGAGTGGAGGATTTGTTCGAGCGATTGCCGTTCCAGCCGCCGGCATCTGCAGGCGAAGGCGAAGTCGTGGGCACGAACTTCGAGCGCAAGTATGCGCGCGAAGGCCGACCGTTTCACGCGATGACGTTGAAGAAGCGATAAGGGAATAGGGAATAGGGAACAGGGAAGAGCGATGAGGGATTTGCTGCAGGGCGCACGTTCCAATCGTGTAGGCCGGGTTCTGCTGAACCCGGCATTCTTTCTCGCAACGAGGGTCTTATTGCCCTGATGCGCGATGCGGATTGTTCTTCTCGCGCAGCATGAAGGCGAGTTGTGCGGTGAAAATCAACACGATGATCGGAACGAAGCGCGCGAGCACCGCGCGAATTGAAGCGACGATTTCGTAATGAGGGTACGTCAGGTCATACAGCACATAGCCGGGGAAATACCGCAGGATCGCGATGATCAGCATTCCCACACTGGCAGCGATGGCGCTGAATGCGAGCCATCGACGTCCCAGCTGGCGAGTGAATGAAGCACAATACAGCAGCAGAAAAGACGGCCACAGAATGACCGGAATCACAGTGATGTAGTACAAGATCACAGATTGGCCGATGGTCTGCGTGAGATAGAGAGAGATCAGTTGAGACAGAATCCAACATCCAATCCACGCGAGAAATGCGATGCGAAGGCAGAGTCGTGAAGGTGGTGTCCATCGACTGGCCTGACGCTGATACGGCGTGGGACTTGTGAAGACCAGGATTCCGACAGAGAGCGTGAGCGTTTTTGCGCATTCGACCACAATGCGAATCGGACCGTATACGGGGCCGATGAGTTCAGCTGGATCGTGCAGGGTTGCGTCAACAAGCCTGATTGTGAGTTCCCATAGCAGGAGTAATCCGCTTGCGACGACGATCATCCACAACCCAATGCGCAATCGTCGACGGTACGACTCCGGCACGTGCCAGATGAGTTTGCCATCGAGCGTCGCCTGCACGGGCACGCCGCACTCGGGACACTTCTGATCAGCGCTCATGCCCCTCAACGCGTAGCCGCAATACCCGCAGTAGTGGCCGTCGACGGTTGAGGATTCAGGTTGTGAAGACGTGTCGGTCACACGTCTGCATTCGGTGTGGACGTCGGATTGTTCTTCTCACGGAGCATATGTGCGAGGCGTTCGGCGAGTGCGCCGAGGACCAGTGCACGAAGCAGCGTCTGGGCTTCGCCCAATGCGAAGTACTTCCAGAAATCAGCCCAGGAGAACATCCGAAACCCGATGAAATTGTGGAAGCAGAAAGCCACAATTGCAAAGCCACAACCCACGAGGATGACCGGGGCCACCCAGTGCTTCTTGCCAAGGAGACGGAGCAGGTACGCAAGAAACAAGAACAGGAATATCGTGGTCGCCGCATGTGCGGCGGTAATGACGTATTGCATGATCGTGTTTGACCAGAGTGCTTCGGCCACGAGTCGAAGCCTGCCCTGGAACCACAGTATGAAGTTGAGAATCGAATACGCGGATGTCGTGATGATCAATGCGCGCAACCAGAACCGTGATTTTGGCTTCCAACGATTGATGGATCGGTGATATGGCCACGGTGCGGTGATGATCAGTACTGCAATCAACTGCAGCATGAAGCCTAGCCATTCGGCCATCGACACGATCATCGTGTAGGTCTCGCCTAGAACGACGGTGTCAGCATCCCGAACGGTGAGAACGAAGAGAAATCGCGAGAGCTTGAGCAGTGTCAGTTCGGCGCACGCAATCACCAGCATCCACAACCCGATGCGCAATCGCCGACGGTACGACTCCGGCACATGCCAGATCAGGTTGCCATCCAGCGTCACCTGCACCGGCACGCCGCACTCCGGACACTTCTGATCGGCGCTCATGCCCTTCAACGCGTAGCCGCAAAACCCGCAGTAGCGGCCGTCGACGGTTGAAGATTCAGGTTGTGACGACGTGTCGGTCATGCGTCTGCATTCGGTGTGGACGCCGGATTGTTCTTCTCGCGCAGCATATGTGCCAGGCGTTCGGCGAGTGCGCCTGTCATGCTCAGGCACACGATGAAGATCAACGATGCAAATCCCGTGGGATCGGGCCACGGATGAAGCGGATGATTGTGTTTGTGTCTTCCCTCAAACAACGCGATTGCCATGAGTATCCATGCACCGAAGGCGGCGAATCGAAGTCGCCGTGCATGTGTTGTTCGATCGGCTTGACTCTCGACAGATGCGATCAAGGCAATCACCATCGCAAGGCACCCAATAAACACAGATTGACCGAGTCGGTTGGCCAAGAGTCCGTGCAGTGAGTTGGTCGTCCAGAACAGGTTGACCCGAGTGAACATCACCACGAGTGGCAACGTAGACCAGCAGTACACCGAAAGCGTTGCAGCGCGAAGCCAGAATCGCAATGCAGGATTCCAGCGATTGATAGACGTTTGGTAGGGCGTTGGTGTGGTCACAGCAAAGACTGCCACGACGAAGAACAGATTGATCGCCAGAAACGAGCCCCAGATCGCCCATTCAAGAACCCATACCCAATCCGGAATCACGAGCCGTGGATCGGCGTGGTATCGAAGAAAACCGATCGCTCCGATCAGTCGGTTCATCGCGAACGCAAAGCAGGCAATAGCAATCAGGCGCCAACCAATCCGCAATCGCCGGCGGTACGACTCGGGCACGTGCCAGATGAGGTTGCCATCGAGCGTCGCCTGCACGGGCACGCCGCACTCCGGACACTTCTGATCAGCGCTCATGCCCTTCAATGCGTAGCCGCAATAGCCGCAGTAGCGGCCGTCAATGGGGCTGCGTTGTTCGCGTTGTGGCGTCTTGTTCGTCATGCTGCTGCGGCAGTGATGCGGGCTTCCATCTCCTGACGCCCAATCACCTGCTTGATCGCGTTCTGTACCTCGTACAACATCACCCAGTAGAACGTCAGCGCGATCAATGGGCCGATACAGAAGAGCACCGAACCAAGAACGGCGATCAGTGGCAGCATCCACATGTTGCGTTCGGCGGTAGCCACAAGACGAACGCTCGGGAAGCGCCGGGCGATCCAGCGAATGTACAGCATGGACGCGAAGAACTTCGTGCCGTACGCCAGCCAGGAGATAAACGTCAGGCCACCGACAACGTTGGCGGCCCATGCGGTGGGAACGGCCAGTTCAAAGATCACGCGCACGAACAGGGTGATCGCGATGATGATTGCGGTGATGCGCACGATACGGCGTGCGACGTTGCCGCTTTCTCGCCCGAGGAATGCGGGATCCGGTGCGCTGAATGTCCACCAGCCGAAAATCAACGCGATGGCAATCGCCGCCTCGAGAATGGTTGAGATTGCTTCGAAGATCTGGACGCTGGCGTTCAGGCTGGCACCGGAGCCGGTCTGAAAGGCAATGAAGGAACCGAACGCGATGTTCGTGATCAGCAGCAGCATGTCGATCACGATCCCGATGACCACCACCAGAAGACCAGCGCGAAGCTTGCGGACATAGGCCGGATCACTGAAGTGCAGCAGGTTCCCCTGGAGAGAACGCGTCACCGGCGTGCCGCACTCGGGGCAGGCGCCGTCGAGATCAAGTCCGGTCAAGGCATACCCACACCGAAGGCAATGCGCTTCGCCTGACTGCAACTGCTCGATCATGGCCTCGCGCGGATTGGTCGCCTGCATCAGATGCGGTAGGCCAACGGACGACATGGCGGGCAGCGCAGTTCGTGACGTCGGCGGTGTTGCCGGCGTCGCGTCAGGCTGCAATGGCGATGGGTCACCCGATGCCGCATTCGGGTCGTGTGGCGTGTCGTCCATGCATCGCACTGTAGCAGATGAGCAGCGCGGTCTATACACTCTCGGCATGCGGAAACCGGGCACCGATGAGAACAACGTGCAGATGTCCGATGTGCTTTGCGATTTCTGTCACCGCGAGTGGACGGAGGACATCGCGATGGTGGAAGGTCATCATGGCGCGTGCATGTGCGAGCGCTGCCTTCTGCTTGCGTATACCGAACTGGTGCTGAACCGCGGCACGCCGGTGGTGGACGATTTCACATGTCCGCTGTGTCGCGAAGGGCGCGACGATCGTGCGGCGATGGATCGTCACGAGGAGCCAGGCTGGCCGAGTCCCTTGTATCCGGATGTCGTGGCGTGTCGGCGGTGTATCAAGCGCGCATCGGGCGTGCTGCATAAGGACCCGGACTTCGATTGGGCCAAGCCGCGACCTGCAACGGGCGATTAACCGCGAGTACAATGGCTCGACATGGCATCCGGTATCAGTCTCGCCAACAAGTGTCAGTTGCTCTTCGGCTTCGCCGTCGTGGTCATTCTCATCGGCGTGCTCAGCGTGCCGTGGGTGATGTCGAGCAAGCTTATCGCCAACGCACAGGATGAAGTCGCTCGGCAACTTGCGGACGCGTGGTTGAACTCCCGCATTCAACTTGGCCCGACCACCGGCCAGTCGATCGACACGCTGCTGATTCAGGATGACAGCGAGCCGACCGATGACGTCGCTGCTGATTCGGATTCTGATGCAAGCGATGCCGTCGACGAACCCGCTCCGCCGCCGGCACTTCGTCTTCGGTTAGTCGAAGTCGATGCGATCGACCCGATTGCGGAAGGCGAAGAGGATGACGGCGAGTCATTCTCACGCGACGCGATGCAGCACTTCGAATCGAATCCGGAGGCGACCGAGTTGACCGGTCGGCGCACGGTGACTGATCGTGTGGTCTACCAGTACGCTCGTGCGATTCGCGAGTCGCAATGGCGCGCCATCCGCGATCCGCGTGTACGGAACTTTGATGCACAGCCGTTTGATCCGGACCTCGTTGATCCGCTTCGCGCGATTCTTTTCGTGGATCGCACCAGCGACACCGCGGAAGGGCAACTGCTCAATTCGAAGATCTTCATCATCGCCGCGGGCATCGTTGGCAGCCTGCTCGCGATCCTCGTGTTCACGATCATTCTGATCAAGGTGGTGTTCTCGCCGGTGCGTGAACTTCGCCGAACAGCGGAGAAGGTTGAACAGGGTGACCTGTCGACGCGAAGTGCGATACAGACGGGCGATGAGTTGCAGCAGCTCTCTGAGGCATTCAATGCCATGCTCGACCGAGTCGAGAAGTCGCAGGAACAATTGCAGCAGATGAACGAAAGCCTCGACCTCAAGGTTGATGAGCTTTCGGTGGCCAACGTCGGACTGTTCGAATCCAACCGATTCAAGAGTGAATTCCTCGCAAGTATCAGTCACGAGTTGCGCACGCCGTTGAATTCGATTATTGGTTTTGCGGAGTTGCTCGACGACGTCGCGGAAGGTGAACCCGAACCGGATCCGAAGCGCCGTCGGTACCTCCAGAACATTCTGACGAGCGGCCGGTCACTGCTGGAGATGATCAACGAACTCCTCGATATGGCGAAGATCGAGGCCGGCCGAATGGAAGTGAGCATTGAACCGACAAGTGTGACGGACCTTGTGGAAGGGCTCGCAAACATCCTGCGTCCGCAGGCGGAACAGAAGTCAATCGATCTGAGCGTCACCATCGGTGGCCAGGTGCCGATGATCGATACTGATCCCGGCAAGCTCCAGCAGATCCTCTACAACTTCGTCGCCAACGCACTGAAGTTCACGCCTGATGGCGGAAGCGTGACCGTCTCAGCCGATCGCATCACGCGACAGGACAACTCGTTGGGCGTGCGCATCGCGGTGGCAGACACCGGCCCGGGGATCCCCGCCGACATGCAGGATCTCGTCTTCGAGAAGTTCCGGCAGGGCGATTCCAGTCACACGCGCAAGCACTCGGGGACAGGACTCGGGCTTGCAATCTGTCGAGAACTGGCGGAGTTGCTCGGCGCCCAGGTGTCGTTCGTTTCGGAGCCAGGCCGCGGAGCGACGTTCTTTGTGGATGTGCCGCAGACGCACCAGCCGGAACAGCCGCGTGCGTTGATGGGTGGTGCCGGAACGCGGGATTAGGGATTAGGGATTCGGGATCGCCGCCGAACGTTGAACGACACTCGATGCCGGGTTCAACGAAATTCGGCCTCCATAGATCCGCAACCCACGGCTCACGACCCACCGATCATGCTCGGGATGACGGTGTCGGCGTCGCGGTGGTGCCGGCGAGTCAGGGACGCATCGAACTGTTCCGGCAAATCGTCCGCATGTCCCCGCGCCACGAGGAATTGCACCACGGCTCGTATGACGACGCTGGGTTGATCGCGGCCGTCAGGCGACCAGAGGTTGTAATCGGCCCAGTTCAATGTGACCTGGAGCAGACGCGGGGATTCATTGCGCCCAAGCCGAATCGTGAATGTCCAGCCGGGCCCTGATTCACGCTCTGAAACAACGTCGATCAGATGCAACCTGTCCGCTCCTGTCCGCCTACCATAGATGCTCTCAGACCCTCGCACTGGAATGATGCTCGCCCATGGGATTCTTTCTCGAAATCGTCCGGCTCGGGTTGGGGAATCTTCGGATTCACCTGCTGCGATCGTTCCTGACCAGCCTCGGGATCATCCTTGGCGTGGCATCGGTCATCGTGATGGTATCGCTCGGCGAGGGCAACAAGCAGGCCGCATTGCGTGATATTCAGGCGTTGGGAGCAACGAATGTCATCGTCCGGTCAACTCGACCGCCGGAGTCGAATTCGTTTGGCTCACAGGAGCGGAGTTTCGTCGCGGAGTTCGGGCTGAAGGAAGTCGATCTTCGGCGTATTGAGGAGTTCATGCCGGACACGGCGCACATCGTCCCGTTGAAGGCGATCGGCTCCGAGATTTCCTACGGTTCGAAGCGGACGACGAGTCAGAGCTTCGGGACCACGCCGGACCTGATCAACGCCGCCAACCTTGGCGTCACGCGCGGGCGGTATCTGACTGAGCAGGACATGATTGATCGCACGTCTGTGTGTGTGATCGGCGATGACCTCGCGCGCCAGTTCTTCACCATCGATGATCCGATCGGCGCGAAGATCCGCATCGATGATCGAGTGCTGCAAGTGATCGGCGTGTTGGATCCGGTCGGAATTGCGGCCGGTCGCGGCTCGGCCCTCGTTGGTCGTGACTGGAACAAGGACGTACACATTCCGTGGTCGACCGCGAAACTGGAATTCGGCGATGTCGTCATGCGCCGAACGTCGGGTTCGTTCTCAGGCGAAGAAGTGCAGGTCTCTGAGATCTATATCACCGCACTGTCGACCGATGATGTCATCACGACGGCCAACCGCGTCCGTCGTCTCGTGGAAGTTGATCATCCTGAGATGAGTGACGTCACGATCAATGTGCCGTGGGAGTTGCTCGAGAACGCCAAGCGCACACAGCTCGTCTGGGACATCGTGTTCATCGCGATTGCAGCGATCAGTCTGCTCATCGGTGGCATCGGCATCATGAACATCATGCTGGCGACCGTCACCGAGCGCACACGCGAGATCGGCATTCGTCGCGCCCTTGGCGCCACACGCCGGCATATCGTCGCGCAGTTCCTCGTGGAGACTGGTTCGCTCTCCGCGGTCGGTGGTGTGCTGGGCATCGGACTCGGCGTCGGGCTGTCCCTGCTCGTCGGCCGATTCCTGCCATGGTTGCTGGAACTACTGCGTCGTCGCGGCGTGTTTGAGACCGAATTCACGCTCGAGACGCAGGTCACGGTGTGGTCGATCGTCGTCTCGTTCGTCGTGGCGACGTTCGTCGGGCTTGTGTTCGGGATCTACCCCGCAATGGTCGCGAGCCGACACGATCCGGTGGTCGCGCTTCGACACGATTGATCGGTCAGCTGTCAGCTGTCAGCTGTCAGCAATCAGCTGTCGGCTGTCAGCGAAAGACCCGAAACCCGAAACCCAGAACCCACGGCCATGAGGCATTCGGGATTCGGGATTCGTAATTGGGATTCCCATAGCCCATAGCCCATAGCCCACAGCCAAGAGCCAAAAGCCCTGAGCCATTCGGGATTCGCCCGTAGGATTCCCACAACCCACAACCCACAGCCATCCGCTCAGCTTCGATACGATGGAAGAAGATCCGGCCCGGGCGTGTCTTTCCGCCGGTGGATCACGAATTGACTTGATTCTCGGGCTACTGGAAAGGACCGTCACCCCATGGACCGCCTGCTGATCGGAACCGGACTACTTCTCACCAGCCTGATGTGCGTGGCCTGCCAGACCACGCCGACGCCGCCACCCAACGTTGGTCAGACCGGCGGCCGGATGGACCCCACGCACGGTGCGCGGTCCGAGCTTGGGTATCCCGGCTTGCGGGCGCAGGATCTCGTCACCGCGACGGATCAAATGGCGATGGACATCGCATCACGCCTCGATATCACAAACCGGAACGATCCGCCGCGCATCTTCATCGGTGAGATCGAAAACCAGACGTCGCAGCCAACGCAGAATTACCAGGTCTTTCTGAACCGGCTGCGTTCGGTGCTCATGTCATCCGGTGCTCGCAACGGACTTGAGATGCGTCGCGAACGCGACTTCGTCGAAACACAGCGGAGTCGTGAATTCGGAAATCAGGATCCCGCCAAGGCCGCCGGGACATATCAGTCCGACAACGAGTACGTGCTGACATGCATCGTGCAGGACCTGCCGACGCCGTACACGAACTACTTCCTGCTCGAATACCAACTCGTGCAGTTGGTGGACTTCGCGGAATCCGGTCCGAATCTCGGCGCGGGTGCGATCGTGTGGAGCAACTTCTACGAGGTCAAATACCAGTGACCGCGTGGCGGGGGCCATGGTGGCGCATCACAATGCTGCTCCTGCTGACGCTCAGCGCGCCGACGGCGATCGGCTGCAGTGGTCCACCGCGCGTCAAAACGCCGTTTCTGACGAGCGTCGATCTCGTCGACATGACGGATCGAATGGCCGAGTCATTTGCGAACGATCCAGTCATCGGTGCGCGATCATCCACCGATGAACGCTGGGTCGTCTCACTGTTTCGCGTGGTGAACCATACGAACCAGATCATTCCGGAACGCGAGAAGTGGTTGTACACCGGCCGCCTTCGCGCACTGCTCGCACGAAGCGATGTCGCCGACAAGCGCTCGATCGTGTGGATCATCCCGCCGGAACGTTGGAATGTGGTTCGCCAGGAGTTGCCGGACCAGACGGAGCCGTTCGGCTTACGACTGGATCCCACGCATCTACTGACCGCGGAATTCACGGCGCTGACCACAACATCCGCCCGCGGACGCTCTGACGCCTATCTGTGCAGCTTTGAGCTCGTGGATCTCATCGATGGCCGCGTGATCTGGGAAGATGCATGGGAAGTGAAGCGAGCCATTGAGGGTCTTTCCTTCGACTGACATGTTGACCTTGCGTGACATCCCGGGCGTAATCGCAATCGCCGGCACCATGCTGATGATCGGCTGTGAGTCCGCTCCGCGCAACATGGCTGCCATCCGCGCGTATTACGACTATGACTTTACGACCGCACGCGAAGGCCTTCGGGCCGACGCGTACACGCGCGATGATGAGCAGACGTTGCTGTATCGCAGCCGCCTCGGACTGGCCGCGCTTGCCGATGGTGACGTCGATGAAGCCGAATCCAACCTGACCGCCGCATTCGATATTCTCAGCACCGCCGGTCTCAATGAAGACCGAACGACGGCGGCGATTCTGACCCACGAAGGCGCGCGAATCTGGAAAGGCGAGCCGTTCGAACAGGCGATGCTGTATCACTACACCGCGCTGACGTTTGCGTTACGCGGCGACTGGGAGAACATGCGCGCGGCGTCAGCCAATGCCATGTTCCGACTCACCGACTTTGGTGGCGTGCAGAACAAGGAAGAACTCGCGCGACGAGCGGCATCCGATGATGTTGATCCCGCATCGCTGTATACACCCGTCGATACAGACTTCGCGCTCGGCGCACTGATGCAGGCGATCGGCACGGATCTCTCCGGGCTCAGCAGCGCCAATGAGATCTATGACCTGGCGCTTGAGATCAATCCCGCGTTGACCGATGTCGTCGAACCGATCCGAGCCGGCGCGTACAACACGTTGCTTGTCGTCGACTACGGCAAAGGACCAACCAAGATTTCGTATGGACCAGATGGCGCCCTGTCGACATTTGAGCCGCAGGATGAAGCATCGTCGCTGACCGTGTCGGCTGATGGACTGACGCGCTCGTTCGAGCCGATCGCCGATCTCAACGTCATGGCGCGCGACCTGCGATGGAATCACTTCGAAGATGTCCGCGTCGCGAAGAGTGTCATCGGGGAAGGCCTGATTCTCGGTGGTGGCATCGTGGCCACGACGGCGCAGGATTACGATGACCACGACCATGACGGTTCATATGGCTATCACGGCTACGACCATCACCACGATGTCGATACGGATTGGGGCCAGCTTGCCGTTGGCCTCGGCATGATCCTCGCCGGCGCACTGATGAAATCCGGCGCCGAAGCCGACACGCGATATCTCGAATTCGTGCCGCAGACCGTGTTCATCGTGCCGCTCGATATCAATACTGCGACAACAATCGATCTCGACATCGCGGGGTCATGGGGTGCCACCATGCGACTTGTTGATGTCGCGCCGGGAACGACGCGCGATCCCAACGTCGTCTACGTCCGGCTGCACGGTGAAGCGGATGAACCCGAATGGATGCGCACCGATGCGCTGCAGCATGGCAACGATGTTGTCGGCGTGCTGCGCGGCGACTATCCGTGGATTCTTGGCGGGCGCGATGTGTCGACACCGACGCGCGACACGCTGGCCGCGTACCAGGCGAACGGTTTTCTTCGCGGCTGGACAATCGGCCAACTGCGCGCGTTGTACGACGCCGAAGGCATACTCATCGGGTCGGGCATGGAAGCGAGCGCGGATGCGCCGAAGAATCCATCGTTCCGCCATATTCTCGAAGGCGGCCGCGGTCTGTTTACACCGCGACCCGGCAGCAACGGGTACAAACGCCTGATGTATCAACCGCACCAGCCTTACGTGCCGAATTCGGCGATGGGGCGGAATGCGGCGGAAGAGATTCGTGTCCAGATGACAACCGGCGAGGCGGCGTCTGCGCCAGCCTCACCGTGAAGGAGCAAGTGCGATGAAGCAGTATGCAATGGGTCTGGTCCTGGTAACGATGGTCGCTTCAGTCGGTTGTCAGCAGCCGACGTACACCGGCCCGAGTCCGGGCCTGGGTGATCCCTATCCCGCGCCCCAGAACGACCCGCAGATCACGGTTCTGAATCGTGAGCTTCAGCCGTGGCTTGCGTTCCAGCCGGCTCGCGTGCTTCGCACCGAAACGGAAACGATGGCGGTCAATGTGCCGATGCGCAACGCTACGGACGAGTATTACCAGTTGGACTACCGGTTCATCTTCCTCGATGCGAACGGTCTCGAACTGACGCCGGTGATGGGTTGGCGACACATGCCGGTGCAGCCACGCCAGATGGTGCGCTTCGACGCGAAGAGCCTCACGGCGGATGCCGTGGACTATCGGCTCGAAGTGAAGTGGGCGAAGTGACCGAGTCGTTTCGCGTTAACGTTCAATGCGCATTCCGCATTCAGGGCAGTTGGCAGCGCGCGATGCGTAGACGTTGTAGTTGCACGAAGGACATCGGCCGGGCGTCGTGAACCGATGCCACGGAACGATGAGCAGGCCAGTCAGGACGCTGAACGATGCGCCCCATTGGCACAATGTCTGAAAGTCAACGCTCACGAAGACGTATGCGATGCCGTACAGACCCATGGCGAGCACATTCAGAGCCAGTGCCGCGCCGATCGTCCCCATACCGCCACGAAGCGCCATGACATTCAGCGCCGGTTGAGCGAACAACAGCAGGCCAAGCACGGTGAGCCACGGCAGATCCGCAAGCCAGTTCCAGAGGCTCAGGCCGAGCTGCGACATCGCGTAGACCACGAACGCCACGTTCAGCGTCCAGACGATCATGCGCAACGGCCACGGTGGCGCGGTCCTCGGGTTGACGGCGAGACGGTCAGGCATCGACTCGAATTGTAGCGCAATCCGAGCTTACGGCGTCGCCGGCGCTTCTTCGTCTTCAGCACTCTTGCCCAGCACGTACTCGTTGAACCAGGCCATATCCCATTCGAGCTTGGCGCGGCGGTGCGAGTACTTCGTCAGGCCGTGACCAGTCTTGGGATAGATCAGCAACTCCGTCGGCGTTCCCACGTAGTGGTGCAGCGAACGGTGCAGCGAAATGCTGTGCTCGACCGGCACGCGCGGATCGTTCTCGCCCACGTGAATCAACGTCGGCGTCACGATCTTGTCCGCGTTGTACAGCGGCGAACTTGCGTGCATCTGCTCTGCGCGTTCCCACGGCAGACCGCCGTTGTAATTGATGACATGACCCGGCGTATCTTCGATGGACCACTGCATGACCGTGTCGAACACGCCAGCGCCACTGCTCGCGGCTTTGAATCGATCCGTCACGCTGATGAGACAGTTGGTCAGATAGCCGCCGTTGCTCCAGCCGGAGACCGCCATCTTTTCTGGATCAGCGATACCCTCGGCGATCAGCATGTCGACGCCGGACAGAATGTCCTGCACGTCCAGGTTGTTCTTGTTGTTGATGAGATCCGTCAGGAACGGATCGCCGTAGCCTGTGGAACCGCGATAATTCGGATCGAATACCGCCCAACCCTGCGTCGCGAAGATGGCGCGCCCGTAGATCCAGTATTTGAACATGTACTTCGATGACGCGGTCGGACCGCCGTGAATCATCACGTGCAACGGGAGTGGACCATCGCCTTCTTTGTAGTCGGGCGGGAGTTCGAGAATGCCCTCGACATCGGTGCCATCAAAGCTCTGCCACTTCACGATTCGAATCTGCGGCAGCTTCCACGTATCAACCTGCGGATTGATGTTCGTGATGCGCTCGTACGCCGCGGGACTGTCAGGTTGCATCAGGAACATATCCGGCGTGTGCGTCAGTCCACCCTTGATCAGCGCGAGCGCTGAACGATCGCGTGCGAACGAGAAGTTCTGCACGACTTGATCGCCCGGCGTCATCGTCGTCGTCGCGCCGGTGCCGTCCGCCTCGATCGCCGAGATGCGGTACAACCGGGCGCGAGCGTGATCTTCACCCAGCATCACAAGATCGCGGCTGTCCGGCATCCATTCCATGTGACCTTCCGCGGACACCGCTTCGCCGGTCTCACCGTTCGGACGCGTCACGGCACTGACGAATCCGTTGAGATCATCGTTGAAGTGCGCGACGAAGATCTCGCCGGGATATCCGTCGAAGTCGACTCGGAAACACACCTTTGCATTGTCGGCAGTCCAGTCGAGGCCCAGAATCCAGCCGTACGGTGACGGTGCTTCTTCGCGGAAGAGCTGGTCATCGAGACGCTGCACGGTGTCCGTGTCGGTATGCCAGACATCGACGTGTGACCAGCCTTCGTTGGTGATCAGCTCTTCGGTCGGCGTCGTGATCATGGCGATGTGCTTCTGATTGGGCGATACCGCGAACTCGCCGATCACACGATCCTCATCCACGAGCATCTCGCTGCGCCACGATTCGAGGTCCAGCTTCCAGAGCTGACTGAAGCTCACAATGCCATGGCCGAACGTCAGGTCGTCGTACTTCTTCTTGAAGTCCTGCCAGATGTCCTTCTCGACGTTCTCCTTGGACACGGTGTAGTACACCGCGCGTCCATCGATGGAGACTTCGTAGTCGAGCACACCCTTGGGCACGCGCGTGACCGCGAACAACTCGCCGCCCTGCGTCGGCACGCGCCAGACCTGGCGCGAGCCGTCGTACGGTGCGTGATCGCTATCGCCGCGTGTACGCGATGTCATGAAATAGATGTGTGCGCCATCCGGACTCCATTGCGGATTCGATTCGCCCGCAGGATCAAACGTCAAGCGCGTGCGCGCCTTCGTGACGGTGTTCACCACCCAGAGATCCATGTTGCGCCGATCCAGTTCCTTGTCCCATCGCCCTTCAATGTACGCGACGTGGCTGCCATCCGGCGATGTGGTCAGGCCGGCAACGTATGACTGCGTGAAGTAGTCATCGATGGTGATGTCATGGTCGCGCACCGGGGCGGGATCAGTCTGGGCAGCCGTGCCGGCGGAGATGGCAAGGGCCGCCGTGACGGCGGGAATGATGGTCGGAGCGTGCGTGGGGGCGAAGTGGCGCATGGTCGGTCTCATTCAATGACAAGCGGGAGGATCGATATACCATCGACCACTCCCGCAGGTTGTGTTCTTATGTTCGATGGAAGGTCCGAGAATACCACCTCCCATGCGCGACGGCGATTAATCACCGCTGACGAGATCATAAATCCCGCCGAGAATCGAGCCTTCGCCCTGACGCCCGCCGCCGGTCTGCGGCGCTGCTGCATAAATACGATCTGCGAGTCGACTGAACGGAAGCGTCTGGAGCCACACCGCGCCGGGACCCTGGAGGTACGCGTACACGAGACCCTCGCCACCGAACAGTTTGTTCTTGATGCCTTTCACCCATCGAATGTCATAGCTCACGCTCTTCTCAAACGCGACGAGACAACCGGTGTCGACGCGCAACGATTCGCCCGCCTGGAGATCACGGCGCAGGACCGAGCCGCCCGCATGCAGGAACGTCTGACCCTGTCCGGTTGGTGAATGCACGCGCTGCAGGATGAAACCTTCACCGCCGAAGAAGCCCGTGCTGATCTTCTTTTGAAATGCGATGTCCACATCGATACCGCGCGCGCCGCACAGAAATGCATCCTTCTGACAAATGAGCTCACCGTTGTGATGCGCAAGCTCAACCGGCACGACGTGGCCCGGATACGGCGCGGCGAACGCGACGTCACGACGAACGCCGCCTTCGTTGGCGAAGATCGTGATGAAGAAGCTCTCGCCGGTGAGCATTCGTTTGCCTGCTTTGAAGAGCTTCCCCGCGAGGCCTTTGCCTTCGGTCATCGAAAGCTGAGTGCCCATCTCAATGTCGTCTTCGATGTACATCATCGCGCCGGCTTCGGCGACGACCGCTTCCTGCGGGTCCAGCGTGATGACGACCGCCTGCAGGTCGTCCCCGATGATCTGATAGTCAATGATGTCTGGAGTCTCGGCCATGGTTCCTCTCCGATCGTGGTCTGTCGATGCTCGGGGTCGATGTCGACCTGTCCGGGGCTTTCTATACCTTCTTCGGCAGAATCAACCTCCAATGTCAGCTTGCCGATCACATGTCGCGACTCGATGATGAGGCGACATGTCACGTCAGGATTCGTCTCGATGGCTGATTCTCCCCGGGCTCGCGGCCGCGCTCGCGGCTGTGGGCGCGATCGTACTGGATCCAGCGGCATGGGCGACGCACGCCGCGTTGCCCGGCGCCACCGCTGAACGGCTCGAACAGCTCGAAGACGGGGCGACGTTGCTTCGGTGGATGCTGGTGCTGTCCGCACTTGCTCTGGCGAGTATGCCGTGGCTGATGTCGCTCATCGCGCGACCGCGAGCGAAGCCATCCACGACGCCCGATGAATCGCGGCAGGACTGGATGTTTCGGATCGGCTTGCTCGCGATCGGCGCGGGGTTCATCGTGCGCGGCCTCCTGTACTTCAGCAGCCTGTGGTACGACGAGATCGTCGGACTGAGCTTCGCGCTCGCAGAGCCAGTCCAGATTGTGAGCAACCTCTACGATCCCGCGAATCACATCTTCCACACCGTGCTGGCGCATATTGCCATCGATATCACTGGCGATGTTACCGTCGGGTTGCGATTGCCGGCACTGACGGCATCGCTGCTGTTGATCCCGATCCTGTCGTGGACAGGACGCGATACCGATGAGTCGCCATTGTTCATGGCCACCGTCGCGACGTTCGCTGCGTTGCTGCCCGTGTGTGTATACGAAGGTGTCGAAGCGCGCGGCTACAGCTTGATGATGCTCTTCGCCGCCACGCAGATCGCTCTCTTCAGCAGAGCGGATACGCGGTCAGATGCTCGGCTGTGGACCGTATACGCATTCCTCTGCGCGCTGGGTATCTGGGCGCACTTGATGACCGTCTGGGTACCGTTCGGGCACGGTGTATACGTGCTCGCACGATGCGCGAGCCGGCGTTCGGTGCGCGATGCCTGTCTACCGCTCACCGCATTGTCACTTGGTGCGCTGCTGACCATCACCTTGTACGCGCCGGCATTGGGCGACCTCGTGCGCGGGCGCGAGATGTTTGCACACGCGGAGGCAACACCCGGGCTGTTCGGTGAGGAAGGCCAGCACATCCTCTGGCAACTCGGTGGTTTCTGGCGACCCGCGATGGCGATCCCAGGGTTGTTGTTGTTTCTGATTGGCGTGTCGACGCTGCGGGATCGACCAGACCGCCGGCGTGTGTGGGCGCTCTCGTTGCTTGGTCTGCCGTGTTTCATCGCGTTTGTCGCGGTTGCAGACACGTGGATCTACGCACGCTTCGCGCTGTTCATCATGCCAGGCGCGATCCTGACCATGGCATGGGGATTTGAACGGGTCGTCAAACGCTTCGTCGCGGAAGGTGAGGGCGAACGAGCATCGGTGCCGTTCCTGATCCTCGCCGCGATCGCCTTGATGCTGATGGTGGCCAACGGGACATCTGGCGTGAAGCAGCCTCTGCGCGATGCCGTGCAATACGTGGATGCGCAGCCACCCGCGCCGAAACGCGTGCTCGCGATCGGCCTTGCGCATGAGGTGCTCGAAATCTATGCGACGAACGACATGGATCTGCGTCATAGCCTTCGGCATGGTGCAACGCTGCGTGAGGATCTTGATGCGCACGATCCGCAGTGGGTGATCATCTACTATCCGGATCGTGTTGATGCATCACGGTACGACCTGCTCAGCGCGCGCGGGTTCATGCTTGCCGAAGTCTTTCCCGGCTGGGTCGATTGGGGACGCGGCAACGTTGAGGTGTGGGAGAGGAAGTAGGGCGGGGGCTGTGCCCCCGCCGTGATCCGTTGTTCGTTGTCCGTTGACCGAAACAGGCGTTGTTCGTTGATTGCACGTAGGCCGGTCGCCGCGGCGACCGGCATGTTCAGGTTGTTGATATCTGTGCAGATGCAAGAGTCTTGTAGAGCGGGGGCTGCGCCCCCGCCAATGAACCTCATGGCATGTACGACGGCGGGGGGACAGCCCCCCCCCACAACATCTAGCCCACAGCCCCCACCCCCAAAAAAAACCGCCCCCCGCCCAAGGGCCGAGGGGGTGG
>JBCCFX010000011.1:0-33454 GCA_039029515.1 Planctomycetota bacterium | reverse complement strand
GGATTCTGTCCAAGTCCCAGCAGCTGTACTTGCGTAAAGATAGGCGCGGCGCCTGAAACTGTGTCGTTGCGAAGCAATCGAACAGCACGCTCAGCTTCATCGTCATCCAGGCCAAGGACCAGCTCGGTTGCGACGGCAAGATCCTCATCGCCGTCGAGATCAAAATCAACGAGCGCCGCCGATGTCGGGTGCGGGCCAACGGGCATCACCCCGGCATCGTTGAGCGTACCGGTTCCATCGTTATAGAAGAGGTTGATCGATCCTGCCGCTTCACTCACCACGATGACGTCGACATCCTTGTCTTCGTCGATGTCGGACGGCTCGAGGTCAGTCGGTTCTTCGCCAACGCTTCGGCTGATGCCGATACTCACCGCGCCGCCGGACACGATATAGGTCGTGATGATGTCGTCGGCACCGGTGACCACACCGTTGGCATGCGCGACGATGAAGTCCTCGAACGGGCCTGCATCAAGAAATGCCGATGCGATGACACGTGGATTCGGCGGTGTTGGGATGAGCGAGTCAAGACTGAACGCGCCAGTTCCATCGTTGGCGAAGATCCGAACCTGTCCCGTCGTGTCACATGCGGCGAGGAGATCCAGATCGAGGTCGCCGTCGGGATCGCCGGCGGTCAGATCTGCAATGTGGACGGAGTCTATCGTTATCCCCTGCGCAAACTGTCCGGTGCCGTCGTTGATGAATGTGAGCAATCGAGTTGTCGGTGTCGTGCTGACGGCAAGATCGATGGCACCATCGCCGTTCCAATCGCCTGCTGTCAACGCGTTGGGTGCGGCGCCGACGTCGAGCACAACGATGCCTTCATCGCTGACATCGAATCCAGTCCAGTTGTTGTCGTTGTCGATACCGGTATTGAAGAGCACGAACACCTTGTTCTGCTCGGGAATCACAAACGCAAGATCGATAAAATCATCGGCATCGACACCCGCCGTGTTGAAGTGTGCTGCGACGGCATCGGTGGGCTCGCCAACGAGATCAAACGTCGTGACGTTGCCAAGCGTCGAAGCGTTGATCGCCAGGAGTTGGATGCGTACGGCATTCGGTTCGTAGAGTGTCGCAACCAGTGCATCGGATGGTGCATTGTTGTGATAGACCGACTCGAACTGGCCGGAAATCCCCTGACTTGACGAGAGAAGCGTGATCGGATCCGGTGTCAATGACCAGTCGAACGGCACAATCGTCGCGTCTTCAATGGGATCAGACGCGGTAACCGATACGGCATATTGATAGAAGACGGTGTTGAATACACCATCGAGTACGAGCGGCTGTTCAACATCCATCGTTCCCACATCAAGGGCGCCAGCCGGCGTGCCCAGATGGAACGCCCAGACGGGACAGTCTTCGGGGTGAATCGGCACGATGGTCGCATTAACCGTCGGTGAGGCCGTCGGCAACAGGATCTCTTCAGGCGTCAGGCCTTCGTCGTTGACCGGCATGTTGCCAACGGTGCCGTAGAAACGATCGAACATGAGCGCGTCGATGCACTCGTCCTGAGCGAGCAGCCGGCTGGGCGCGATCGTTCCTCGGTGCTCGATCGTCCCGCCTCCAAGCACGCCGCCGGGGCCGATGAGCAGGACATCCGAGTCGCCGGCAATCCGAACCGCTTCGTCGACCGACACCGTGCACGCATTCATCGTCACGTACGATGGATGGAGCAGCTCGGTCGGCAGTGTTGCAAGCGCATCACCGTATGTTGCGGTGTTGTTGAGCCACACAACTGAGTCGAGTACGAGCGATCCACTGCGATTGGCAATACCGCCGCCGGTCGACGCGGTGTTCAGTATGAAATCGGAACTCACGACCGATACACCTGCGGCTGATGTGCAGGCACCGAATTCTGATTCGCTGAGTCCGGCAAGAAAGCCGAGATAGAGTGCGCCACCCGATGTGTCGGCATGGTTCTCGCTGAACTGAGAATGGGTGATCAGCATTGGCGGAACGTCTGAAGAGCGCACGAGGCTCACCGCGCCGCCGTGGCCGCTTGTGCGGTTGTCGAAGAACCGACAATCATCGATGGACACATGCCTTGAACCTGCGACGCCGCCTCCTTCCGTCATGGATTCGTTCGATTGGACCGTGCAATCTCTCATGGTCGTCCCGGTTCCATCGAGCAAGACGCCGCCGCCGCGCTGACCGTCGTCACTGGTCGTGTCGTTGGCATTGCCACCCTCAATGACGAGGCCATCGAGCACGAGACCGCCAATGACGACATGAACGCTGTTGTCGGCTCGATTCTGAAATCCTGGCAGATCGTCGCCAATGAGATCACCGCTGAGTACGGAGATGTACTGCGTTGTGTTTCGTGTGTCGGCCGCGTCACCGCCCACAGGATTCAACCCAGCGAATCCACCAAAGACGCTCATCGTTGTCGGCATGGAGAAATCGAACGATACCGTGCGATCTCCCGGCGTGACGCTGATGCCATCGTCGGGTAGGTACCGTCCACCAGCAATGCGTATCTCAGATGTACATCCGCTGAACATGCTGATGGCGTCCTGAAGTGAATCGAACGCCGTCGCCCAACTTGTGCCATCCCCACCGGGCGGGGCGTCATCATCAACGAAGATGATGGCGTCGGCATCGCACATGGTGTCATTCCCACCGAAGAACCCGCCAATGATCGCGCAGTCGTAGCGTGAAACTTCTGCGCAGGTGAGATCACTTAGGCAGCACGCCCCGATGGCATCACAGGGGAAATCTGAACAGAATGTTCCATCGCCGAAGTATATGCCTCCGTTGGCGACACAGAATTCCTCAGTGCCGATCGGATTGCAGGTCGTTCCATCGAGACAGCACGCGCCCGTTGCTACAAACGTGCAACACGTGAGACTCGGGGCACACATGACGTCAATACCTTGATACAGCCCGCCAGTAGAGTTGCACTCTTCGTCGGTTGAGAGCCAGCAGTCGCCGGAAATCGCGCAGCATGCGCCAACGGGTTCCGGGCAGCTACCGGGTTGACAGAGGAATCCCGCGCCAAGGAAGAGACCGTCGAAGATCGCGCAGTCTTGTTCGGAAACATCGAGACAACTCCCCGCAAAGCAGCAGGCGCCAATTTCAGATGGTCCGGCCTGCGATCCCTGCTGAGGTACCGCTGTCGCCGTACAACAGATGTAGAGACTTACCGCGAGTGCGAGGCAATCGAAGCCACGCAACCGCGCATGGAGTCTCTGGACCGTTGCTGACGTGGTGAAGGACATAGGGTGCCTTCCCATTTCAATCGGCGGTGCGTTGCGACATCATCCCCAATGTGGCTCCGAACCGACGGCGTGCATTATCCACGAACCGTATCTGAAATCGACGATCGAGACGCAAATATGGTTGTCGCATCCATGAAATGGCGATGTGGCGGATGTCAGGTCAGCTTTTGTGCCAATTCGTTTGATTCGAGCAGGGCTGATCCCGGCACCAACCTTGACGGCACTCCACGCTCCACGTTCGATTATCACTTGCCCGTCGAACCGTGTAGGTGTTCGACAAGGAAATCGAGTGTGCGACGTCGGCCGTACGGCGTGTCGCCGGCACTGTGCCCGACGCCCGGGATGACCAGCATGTCGAAGTCCTTGTCCGCGCGGATCAGTGCATCGACCACCTGCATCGTGGATGCCGGATCGACATTCCGATCGAGTTCACCGACGATCAAGAGTAACTCACCTTCGAGTCGATGCGCTTGTGTGACGTTGGACGAGGCGTCATACGCTGCATTGTCGATCGGCCAACCCATCCACAGTTCATTCCACCAGATCTTGTCCATCCGGTTGTCATGGCACCCACAGTCGGCGATGGCAACAGAATAGAAATCGTTGTGGTGCAGAAGCGCGGCCATTGCATTCTGGCCACCGGCTGATCCGCCGTAGATCCCGACGCGCGTCAGGTCCATCCACGGTCGTGTGGTCGCAGCCTCGCGCATCCACGCGATGCGATCGGGAAAACCTCCATCGGCGAGGTTCTTCCAGGCGACATCGTGAAACGCCTTGTGCCGCCAACTCGTTCCCATGCCATCGATCTGCACCACGACAAAGCCCAGTTCGGCAACCTGACGAGGTCCGCCGTGCCAACGTGCAAACTGCTTGGGAACATGAAAGCCGTGCGGGCCCGCATAGATCTGTTCGACCACTGGATACATCTTGTCAGGCGAGAAATCTGTCGGTGTGTAGATCAAGCCCCAGATATCAGTCTCACCGTCTCGTCCCTTGGCACGAAAGACGTCCGGAGGACGCCAACCGGCCGCTGAGAGTTGATCGGTGTCCGCGCGCGTCAATTCTGCAATCAATGATCCATCGCTGACGCGGCGGAGCTCATGAACTGGCGCGAGATCAGCTCGGGATGCGCGGGCAATGAGATATTCGCCGTTCGGCGAGTATTGAATCGAATGCGTGCCATCTGCACTCGTCAACCACGTCAGGTCTGTACCGTCGAAGCTGACGCGTCCGAAGTGAACGTGGTACGGATCCTGATCGGGATACACGCCCATCGCGCGGAACCAGATCTGCTCAGTGTTGTGGTCGATGCGCTCGATACTTCGGACAACCCACGGGCCGGATGTGATGGGGCCGAGATGCGTGCCCGACGTGAGATCGAAGCGGTGCAGGTGGTTCCATCCTGACCGCTCGCTCATCCAGATTGCTTCGCGCATGTCACGAATCGGCTCAAAGTACATCTTGTACGCGTAATCGAAAAACGTCTCGGGTGCTTCGTCAATGCGTATTCGAGATTCGCCCGTCTTCGCATCAACCCCGATGACGCGCGCGATGCGATGCCCGCGTTCCACGTAGGTGAAGAAGACTTCAGAACCGTTGGAGTGCCATACGACGTCACGAAATGGTGACCACGGCGTTTCGAACAGCGCGTTATCGATCGCAATGGTCGTTGACTCACCAGTGTCGCGATCAACGGTAAACAACATCGGACGGTGGTGGTCAATCGCATCACCCGGTTTCCGATAGGCAAAGGACTGCAGCGTTGGTTGTTGCTGATCGCGTGGCGACGACTCAACAATGTGCACGGTTCGTCGCTCGCTCGGCCGAGTTCGCATGGCGAAGAGCGTTGTTCCATCCGGCGACCAGTGAAGGTCCATTCGATAATAATCCTCGGGCGTTCCATCGCTCGTGATCTGTCTTGACTCGCCTGTCTGTCGATGACGAAGGACGATGTTGTGCGCTTCAATGTCCGCATCCCACAATCGATTCGACGCGGGCAGGTCTGCGGGTGTTTCGTCTGCAGCGTCTTTGTCTGTGTGTGTCGACGGATGGATCAATGCGATTGCCAGCGTTTCGTCGGCGACGAACGGGCCATACTCATGGCCGTCAGCGTCCACGGCAATCCAGGCATGTGCGGTGTACGTTCCCTGTCGCTTTGTGTCGCCCGATGCGAGCGTCCCGTAGTCGTACCGTCGCCCACCGTTGAGCCAGTAGATCTGAACATCGTTGTCCAGGCGATTCACGAAGTGAACGGTGGCTGCGCCGTCGCCTTGGACTGCGCGTCGGCCGGCGGGGAGCAGGAACGGTGTCGCGTCCGCAAGGTCAAATGAATCAACTTCGCGTCCATCGTCCGTAATGGCAAAGGCGCGAAGCTCCGGCTCGACCAGCGCAAGCAACGTTTCGTTGACTCGCCCGACGCGTGTGATTGGAAGTCGTGAGCCTTCGATTGGTCGTCCAAGTGCTGCCGACAACGCGCGTGCAAGGGCGTCCTGGTCAAACGCTGCACGCGACGTATCGGTGCGTGCGTCCGTGATGCGAAACGCCACCGTCCCGTCAGCACCTTCAACCTTGGCAAGCACTCGATGGCTGTCAAGCCACGTGAACGATGGCTCCAGATTCGGGATTGGAATCTGTGCGAATCGACGCGCGTGATCGACTGGGTCAGCGTGCGCAGCCAAGAACCCATTCGCCGTAAGCGCCACGGTTGTGAGAATTCGGCGGTACGTTCGCAGTAACGTCATTCATTTCCTCCCGGGTCCGAACCGACGGTTCCGTCGATCACGGAGTCACGGTACACGAGGGCGACGGCTGATCAAGGCAATTGGCGAGGTGCGATGGGGACTCGACGACGCCACGTAATGTTCTCCACTCGTGTCGTTCGTGCAGACCCGATTCTGATTGGAGCGAATAGATCGACGTTTGTCTGTCATGCGCCCTCAGGTCAGGCACGCCATTCCCAGAGGGCGTCTCATCACGCATTCCGGGCAACCGAGGGTCCGGCGACCGGTTTCAGTGGGATTGAATTCCATGCGCGATCCGGCCATGATGGATGGCCGTCTTGTGAAACCACTTGATTCCCGTCGAGGAGCACGTTGTGAAGATTCCCCAGTTTATCGTGGCACTCATCGCAACGAGCGCGTGCTCAGCGACCACATTCGCCCAGGATGACGTCTCGTCCAACTGGTTCCGCAACCCTGCGATCTCGCCGGATGGCAAGACGATTGCATTCGTCCACGCCGGCGACATCTATCTCGTGGACGCCGACGGTGGTCGTGCGGCACCGTTGACGATTCATGAAGCATTCGATTCGAATCCCGTATGGTCCGCCGACGGCTCGATGCTCGCATTCAGTTCGAACCGCTTCGGGAACAATGACGTCTTTGTCATTCCTTCTGAAGGCGGAACCGCATCGCGCCTCACGTTTCACTCCGCCGCCGACACGCCGGCCGATTTCACCCCCGACGGGAAGCATGTCTATTTCACCTCTCGTCGTGTAAGTCACGTCGACAGCGCGCTCGTTCCGGCGAGTGTGTTCAACGAACTCTATCGCGTTCCGCTCACGGGCGGCACGCCGACGATGGTCCTCACGACGGCGAATGTAAACCCTGAGGTCAGCCCCGATGGCACGCGCTTCCTCTACGAGGATCGCAAGGGCTACGAGGACCCGCTCCGAAAGCACCACACATCATCGATTGCGCGCGATGTCTGGATCCACGACACGCGCGACGGTTCGCACATGAAGCTGACCGACTTTGCCGGCGAGGATCGTGATCCGTCGTGGCATGGGCGTGATGAGATGGTCTATCTATCTGAACGTTCCGGCGACTTCAACGTCTGGCGGCAGCGTTTGCGTCCCGGCGTGGTGCCACAGCAGCTCACCAACTTCGAGCATCACCCTGTTCGACATCTCACACGTTCCGACAACGGGACAATGGCGTTCAGCTGGCACGGTGATTTGTACACGCTCCGCGATGGCGGTGATGCGAACAAGGTCGATGTCAGGATGGCTCTGGACGGTCGAGCCGGCGAGCCGGAGCGCATGACGATGCGCGGCGGTGCCTCGCAATTCTCCGTCGCGTCGAGCGGTAAGGAAGTTGCGTTTGTCGTGCGCGGCGAGGTGTTTGTGACGTCCACCGAGTTTGACACGACGCGGCGGATCACCGCCACGTCGGAACAGGAACGCAACGTGCACTTCAGTCCGGATGGACGTTCACTGGTGTACGCCGCGGAGCGTGATGGCTCTTGGAACATCTACATCACTGAGCTCGACGAACGTGAGTTGTACTTCTTCAGTTCGACGATGTTCAATGAGCGCGCACTTGTCGCGACCAATGACGACGAGTTCCAGCCCCGATGGTCACCAGACGGCAAGAAGGTTGCGTACCTCCGCGGCCGTGAAGAGCTTCGCGTGATCGACGTTGAGAGTGGTGAAGAGGTCGTCGCGATGGACGCCGCGAACTGGTATTCGTATTCCGATGGCGACATGTGGTTCCGCTGGGCACCGTCATCTGACTGGCTTGCGGTTCACTTCTACAACCGCGGGCGGATCTTCGTCGGCGAAGCCGGACTCGTGAAGGCGGACGGTTCGGGCGAGATCATCGACATTTCAAGCTCCGGCTACGACGACAACTCGCCGCGATTCGCAATGGATGGCGGCGCGTTCATCTGGGCATCTGATCGATACGGCGAGCGCCCGCATGGCAGTTGGGGCGCCGAGTACGACGTGCTGGGCACGTTCCTGACGCAGGATTCGTTCGATCGCTTCCGTCTCACCAAGGAGGAATATGAACTCCAGAAGGAGATGGAAGAGAAGGAAGAGGAAGATGCCGCCGAAGAGGAAGCCGCTGAAGTCGACGCTGACGAGAATGCTGACGAAGCCGCAGAAGCGGATGTCGCCGAAGACGCCAGCGACGCGTCAACCGAAGACGATGATGCTGGTGACGAAGACACTGACGATGACGCCGTGGAAGACGACGAGTCCGAAGAAGAAGCTCCCGATCCGCTCGAGATCGAAACAGACGGCCTCGACACGCGCACTGTGCGGCTGACGACGCATGCGTCGGACCTTGGCGACTTCGCCATGGCGCCCGACGGGAAGGCGCTGTATTACCTGGCGTCGTTCGAAGGTGACTATGACCTCTGGAAGCAGGACTTCCAGGAACGCTCGACCACGCTCGTCGCCAAGCTTGGTGCGACGAATGCATCAATGCAGATGTCGGACGACGGCAAGACGATCTATCTCCTCGCGGGCGGTTCGCTCTCGAAGATCGAGGCGTCATCCGGCAAGCGCACACCGATCAAATTCGCGGCCGAGATGGTCGTCGACCGCAACGCCGAGCGCGTCCATAACTTCGGTCACGTCTGGCGCCAGACCCGTTTGAAGTTCTACCGCCCCGATATGCACGGTGTGGATTGGGCGTTCTATCGCGACCAGTACGCACCGAAGCTCGCAGGCGTCCACACCAATCAGGAGTTCTCGCAGATCCTCTCCGAGATGCTCGGTGAATTGAACGCTTCGCATACCGGCGGTTTCGCACGAGGCGGCGGCAGCCCCAGCGATGCGTCCACCGCAACGCTCGGTGTGATTTACGATCAGGACTATGAAGGGCCGGGCCGGCGCATCGCTGAAGTGCTGGAGAACGGTCCGCTTGATCGCGCGAAATTTGAGACCGTTGAAACCGGTACGATCATCCTCGCGATCAATGGTGTTCGACTCGATGACGGTGTGAACTACTACGCGCAGTTCGACAGTCGAGCCGGCGAGCGTGTGCGCCTCACCATCCAGAATGGTGATGCCGAGGAAGAAGACATTGTCGTCAAGCCGATCTCAGGCGGCGCGCAGAACCAACTGCTGTACGAGCGCTGGGTACGAACGCGCGAAGCGCTCGTCGAGGAATTGTCCGGCGGTCGTCTGGGCTATGCGCACATTCGCGGCATGAACGATGCGGCGTTCCGCGAGTTCTACGAACAGGTCATGGGCAAGCATGTGAACAAGGAAGCGCTCGTCGTCGACACGCGTTTCAACGGCGGTGGCTGGCTCAGCGACGACCTTGCGACGTTCCTTTCGGGCAAGCCTTACGCGACGCTGCATCCACGGACTGATCTCACGCCTGGCGCGCGATATATGGGCGAACCGCTGAATCGATGGACGAAGCCTTCGATCGCCGTCATGAGCGAAAGCAACTACTCCGATGCGCACATCTTCCCGTGGACGTACACGGAACTTGAGGTCGGTGAGACGGTCGGCATGCCGGTGCCCGGCACCGGCACCGCGGTCTGGTGGGAGAGTCTCTTCACCGGCGACATCGTGTTCGGTATTCCGCAGGTCGGCGTAAAGGGTCGCGACGGTGTCTATCTTGAGAACACACAGCTCGAGCCGGACCATCTCGTGAACCTTGACCCCGAATCCGCGGCGGCGGGTCGCGACACGCAGATCGAGAAAGCGGTGGAGGTTCTGTTGGGCCAGCTCGACAACTGAGCGGTGGTGCGTGGCGATTCCTCGAGGTGGGGATTCGCCACGCATGGACTCAAAGCGGGTGACGAGACTCGAACTCGCGACATTCAGCTTGGGAAGCTGACGCTCTACCAACTGAGCTACACCCGCAACTCGATGGATCATCGTACCTGACACCGCGATCCGGCGGCGACTTGTGTCGTGGCGACTCGGCTTGCCAAATCCCGTACTGCCGACTTATGCTAATGGCATGGCGTTGTCAATAAACGGATGGGCCACGCGATGCCGGTCATCGCGCACCCATCGACCAATCTGGTGGGCGTTCGTGTCGGCGTGCGCCGTCGCACTCGTCGCGACGGTGGGTGGGTGCACATCGACGCCACGCGCTGAGACACGCGCAGCGGCGGATGAGCCGGCGCACACCACTGACATTGACACCTTCACACTCCTCCGCGCCGCCGCTGATCACGAAGCGCTGTACACGCTCGCCGGCGGGTTGAAGCCGATGAGTACCGGCATCTGGCGCGGAAGCTTTGACGTCGATGCGCCTGATCTGTCGGAGCTTCGCGCGGCACGCGAGGCCCTCGCACCGCTCCGCAACGAAATCTGGTACGCGGATGTCCAGGTGTTCAACACCGTCTATGACGGGTCGCGCTCTCTGCAGGCATTCGTGGTTCATCGTGAAGCGCTGTCGCGCATGATTGAACGCTTCGAGTCATTCTGGAGCCCGTGGGGAATCACACCGTGCACGCACCCAACTGAGATTCTTGCTGTTGCAGATCGCATGCCTCGTGGCGATCGATGGCGCGCGTACGGCTATCTCTTCGGCTATCCCGTCGATGCAATCGACTTCTTCGTTGATGCCGGAATGACGACCGACGATGCCGCCGAGATCGGTCCGGGCAAAGACCGGCAGTTCGTGCAGATCCCGACGTACGCGGAAGAGTCCGGCCGATTCACGTACGCCGTCCCACTCGGTCATGTCAGCACGACCGCTGACGATGCACTTGCTGACGGGGCGAATCGGATTCTTGCCGCATACACCGAGCGCCGCGAGCGGATGCGGAGCGCCCGGAGTCTGGTTGCGGAGTTGCGTCGTCTGAATCAGCGCTTCGAACAGGATGCAAGAGCCGCTGCAGTGCAAACCGAATCACCGGCGGGCGATCGTGGGGTACGTGTTCATGACCAGTGATCTGACATGTGAATTCTGCTGTAGATCGAGGTGATCGCATGCCCACGTATGACTATGTCTGTCCGACAAATGGCCGCGAGGTCGCCGTATTTCACGCGATGAGCACGCGCCTCGCGACATGGGGCGAACTGTGTGACCTGGCATCGATCGATGTCGGTGAGACCGCACGAAGCGCGCCGGTGGAACGGCAGATTGGCACTGGTTTCGTCCTGGCGAAGAGACCCGATCAATTGGCGGGGCTCGACGGGGGATGCTGCGGCGTTCACGGCTGCGGCGATTGATTACACATAAAACGCAATGCTCACAAGGAATGACTGCATGTCTCACGCTCCAGAAAAGCAACTGCCGGTGACCGTTCTGTCCGGCTTTCTTGGTGCCGGGAAAACGACCCTGCTCAACCATGTCCTGAACAACCGGCAGGGCCTGCGCGTTGCCGTCATCGTCAACGACATGTCCGAAGTCAACATCGATGCATCGCTCGTCCGCGATGGCGGTGCCGAGTTGTCGCGAACCGAAGAGAAGATGGTCGAGATGACCAATGGCTGCATCTGCTGCACGCTGCGGGAAGACCTGATGATCGAGGTCAATCGGCTCGCGCAGGACGGCCGTTTCGATCATCTGTTGATCGAGTCAACGGGAATCGGTGAACCCATGCCGGTGGCCGCGACGTTCTCATTCCGCGATGAAGATGGTCGGAGCCTGAGTGATGTCGCGACGGTCGACACGATGGTGACAGTGGTTGATGCCGCCAACTTCCTCACGGACTTTGACAGCAAGCACAGCCTGAACGATCGCTCCATGGGCGTGAGCGATGATGATGAGCGAACCATCGTGGATCTGTTGACCGACCAGATTGAGTTCGCAAACGTCATCGTCATCAACAAGTGCGATCTCGTGTCCGACGAAGAAGCGGAGCGACTCGAAGGCATTCTTCATCATCTCAACCCGGGTGCGCGCACGCTCCGCGTGTCACAGGGTGCCGTCGATGTATCTCAGGTCGTCGGGACCGGTTTGTATGACGAGTATGCTGCCAGCCAGATGCCCGGCTGGGTGAAAGAGCTCAACGGTGAGCACACGCCGGAGACCGAGGAATATGGCATCAGCAGTTTCGTCTACGCGCGGCGCCGGCCGTTTCATCCGCGTCGACTGATGGAAGCCATCGGGACGGGCCTTGAAGGTGTCATCCGATCGAAGGGTTACATCTGGGTCGCTACACGCCCGCACATCTGCGGCGTCTGGTCTCAGGCCGGCGCATCGCTGCAGATCGACCGCGCGGGTTACTGGTTCGCGTCTGTGGAGCGCGAGCGTTGGCCGCAGGATCCGGAGACACGAGACTGGATCGATTCCTATTGGGACGAGAACGTTGGCGACTGTCGGCAGGAGATTGTGTTCATTGGTGTGGCCATGGACCGCAAGGCGATTGAAGCCGTTCTCGATGCGGCGTTGGTCACTGACGTCGAGATGATGGGCGGGCCGGAACGGTGGGCGCGATTCGAGGATCCGCTGCCGAGTTGGGAGGTTCCGGTCGCATAAGAGATGCGCTTGGCATCATCATCCCATTCCGACGTGCGAACGCATTGGAGACAACTGGAATCGACACGACTGCGGGACAACTCGAATGGCTGATCATCGGCGGTGGGATCCACGGCGTACACATTGCCGCGCGATTGCTGGGCGATGCCAAAGTCTCGCGTGATCGACTCCGCATCGTTGACCCGGAGCCTCGCTTGCTCGGACGCTGGCGTGCGTGCACATCAACGATCGGGATGACGTTTCTGCGTTCTCCTTCGGTCCACCATCTGGATCTCGACGCATGGTCACTTCGCGATTTCGCCGGGAAAGGGAAGAACCGAAGACCGGGGAGTTTCACGCTTCCGTACGACCGGCCATCGCTCGAGCTTTTTGATGCGCACTGCGACAAAGTTATCGACACGTTCGGACTCGCTGAACTTCACGTGCGTGATCGAGCCGCCGCATGTTCAGTGGACTGCGACCGCGTGGGCGTCGAGCTTGCGAGCGGGAACAGCGTTGCGGCGGTCAATATCGTTCTGGCGCTCGGTTCCAGTGAGCAGCCGAAGTGGCCGGGCTGGGCGCCACGAAGTGATCCGCGAGTGCAGCACATCTTCGATCCTGCGTTCGACGGATGGCCGACGTCACCGGAGACGGTGGTGGTGGTCGGGGGCGGCATCTCGGCCGGCCATACAGCGCTTCGTCTCATCGCAGAGGGTCATCAGGTTCACGTTGTCTCACGCCATGCATTGCGCGAGCACCAGTTTGATACGGATCCGGGCTGGCTTGGCCCGAAGTACGTGGAGAGCTTCCGCCGCGAACAGGATGTCGATCGACGTCGTGCGGTCATTACCAAGGCGCGGTACGTGGGATCGGTTCCTCCTGATGTCAGCCGCGCCATCCGCCGGGCGCGCGGTCGCGGACTATTGACGTGGCATGAAGCGGATGTCACGTCGCTCGGGGTGTATGACGACAGTATCGACGTCTCGCTGAGCACGAGCGACACCGTGAGCGCCGACCGCGTTCTGTTGGCGACGGGGTTTGCCGGTCGCCGTCCGGGAGGATCGTTGGTGGATAACCTCGTCGAATCAGCGTCGCTTCCGTGCGCGCGATGTGGCTACCCGATCGTAGATGCCGACTTGCGCTGGCATCCGCGGGTGTACGTCTCCGGCGCCCTGGCTGAGCTCGAACTCGGGCCATCAGCGCGGAACATCGCGGGGGCTCGTCGTGCGGCAGATCGACTGGTGGACTCAGTTCGGTCGGTCGTCACTTGACCGCGCTCGATCGGGTGCGGTACTATTGGCAATCATATGTCATTAGCAGGATGTCATGACGTGAACCATGCTCTCGCCGCACCGACAGAATCTCGTCCCTCGACGCCCCGAGCCTATCGCGACTGGCTTGGCGTGGCCGCATCAGTTGGCTGTGCCATTCACTGTGCGGCGATGCCGTTCGTCGTCGGTTTCCTTCCGTTGTTGGGATTGAGCTTTCTTGCCGAGCCAATCTTCCACAAATGGATGGTCGGCATCTGTCTCGCCCTCGCACTTGCTGCGTTCATCCCTGGCTGGCGACGTCATCGCGACTGGTCGCCAGGGGTCATCGGCATCTGCGGCCTGACGTTGATTTCCATGGCTGCATTTGCCAGCCCATATGACTGTTGCCCGTCCGTCGCATGCGTGACGTCGGGAGATCAGAACGTGTCGATGGTGCAGCCGGCCGCGGCCGGATCATCGTCGGCGTCCGGTACACCGTGTTGCCCCTCGGAGGAGGGGGCAGCCGGCGTACTGTTGGCGTCCACGTCGGAGACAGCGCTTGCGGACGAATCGGTCTGTACGTCGGCATCGTGTGGTTCGGCTTCGGCGGCCATGTCGGCCACGGCCGCGCCGGGCGAGCCTCGAGGCTTGATCGCTATGATGTGGGCGCTCATGACGCCGTTGGGCGGTGTGTTCCTCGTTGCGGGGCACCTGTGCAATCGGCACTTGAGCGGCCGTTGCGCCGCGGGGTGCTGCGGATCGAGCGCATACCATCAGGATCCTGCATGACACGTCGAAACACATCACAGCAGCGGGCGATAGGCGACGTGATCAAGGCGGCCGGACGTCCGCTGTCCATTCCGGAAATCAACGAACTTGCCGTCGAAGAAGTTCCGGGGCTTGGCCTTCGGACGGTGTATCGCGTGGTGAATCGACTTCTGGAAGACGGAGCCATCGTGCCGGTCGCCGTTCCGGGTCAGCCGGATCGGTATGAGATGGCCGAAGCGGCCGAGCGTCATCACCATCACTTCCATTGTCTGAATTGTGATCGCGTCTTTGACGTCCACGGTTGCCCGGGACGCATGGACCGGATGGTGCCGGATGGATTCGTACTCGACAGCCACGAGATCACATTGAACGGCTGGTGTGATCAGTGCGCGTGATGCGTCAGTGACCGAACGACGTATCATCATCGCATGCATGACATCGCGCCCACGCTTCGTATCCTTCGCGCCACGCCCGGCGTGATTCGCAACCTCCTTGAAGGTCTCACCGACGACCTGCTCCGGGCCAACTACGGACCCGACACGTTCAGTCCGTTCGATGTTCTCGGGCATCTGATCCTCGGCGAACGTCTCGATTGGGTACCGCGCATCCGCATCATCATGGAACACGGTGAATCGCGCGAGTTCGATCCCTTCCCGTGGGACGGTCGCGATGCCGACACCGCGCAAATGACGCGTGGTGATCGGCTTGATGTCTTCGAAGACCTTCGTGCAGCAAACCTCGATGCCGTCGACGCCATGCAACTGACGTCAGCCGACCTCGAGCGCACCGGCATGCATCCGATCTTCGGGCCGGTGACAATGCACCAGATGATCAGCACCTGGGGCGTGCACGATGTGCATCACACCGCGCAGATCTGCAAAGCGGTCAATTACCAGTTCCGCGAGGCGATCGGGCCGTGGCGGCCGAATGTCAATTCGATTCCGCAGTGACGGCTTCTTCGTGCGCGGAGGCCTCGTTGTTGACTCTCGCCGCACGATACGCCTTCACCGTGATTCGGACAAAGACCAGAATGACGACCACGGTGATGATCCACATCCACGCGCCATACGGCGAGGAGCCGGACCACTCCTGCGCGGATCGCAGGCCCGCGCCGATGGCGACGCCCAGCAGGCTGCGCGGCAGCAAGCCAAGCGTCGAGACGATCGCCAGCCGTGTCAATGACTGATGAAGCTGCGCAACGAGGATGTTCGTGAACGCGAATGGCATGTGCGGCGACAGGCGTGACATGAAGACGAGCGTCATCAGACTTCGGCCTGACTCGCGTTCCATCGTGTCGAGCATGCGCTGACCGCGCGGGTGCCGAGCGAGAAGGTCACGCGCGGCGGTGGTACTCAGTCGTCGTGCCCACCAGATGCCGAGAAACGTCGCGCCGATGATGGCGATCACGACGGCGCCGTACGCGCGGATCTCCCCGTGAAACAGATAGCCCATGTAGCCGGAGAAGCCGATCGATGGCAGCAGCGCCGAACCGACCAGCAGGACACCGAGTGCAACGGCAAGCACGAGTGCAAGTGCCATCGGTAGCCCGGACCAGAATCCCTCGATCGTTGCCGACGACGCGAGCAGCACAGCGAGTCCGACCGGCGGCGCGATGACGGCATAGGCGCTCAGCGCGATGAGAATGCCGGCAGGCTTGGTGTCCCCGGTCGCGTGGGGTTGATCAGGCGCGTCGAGTGGTGTCGGAGCGGCGTCGGTGGTCATGGTGGTGAGCCATCGTAGGCCGATTCATCCGGGAATGGGGACACCGACAGGCGAGGACGCAGAGGTTGGTGATGTGGGTCACTCGGTGCCAAACTTGATCTGTATCAATTCGTCGAGCATATTGAAGACGATGTCGATGGCCTGTTCGTCAGGAAGTTCATACCAATAGCTGTAGTGTTTCGTTGCTCGCATGAATGACTCGCTCGGCTCCCAGTCGAAGTCAGACGGCGCGACGTACGAGAACATCCCCTCGCCATCGGGTTCGCTCAACAATGTCATAACTTCGTCAACACTCATTCCGAGACGAATGTCGTTCTGAATGATCCGCAGGCGCTCTGCAAGGACCTCCTCACGATCAGGCCGTTGCACCAACCACAACGAGACCGCCGTCGCGACCAATGCTACGGCAAGCAGACTGAATCCGGTTGTGCCAAGTCGACGAAACATGTGGCAGTCTCCGGGCATGCCTTCCAATCCATCGAATCATATCGCTGGATTCACGTTCGCACACTGTCCGTCCGTGCAATGCACGAACATCACACTCTGTTCGCACGCTGCTTGGCGAACCGCATGCAATTCGCGCGAATCACCGCGCATTCTGCATAGCACGATGCAAGCTCGCGCGGTACGAGTCATCTCACGCACGGACCGCGCTCGACCGTGCGAAGAGGAGGCTCACATGAAACACGTGTCCACATGCGCCCGCGCGACGTTTGTCGCCGGCACCGTTCTGATCGCCGCAACCACCGCGCAATCGCACGCGGGGAATGAACCGACCGCCACGCCATTCACGCTCGAACAGTCAGGCGACTTCGCGCCATCCGTCACGCTCCTTCGCGATGACCGAGTGGCGACACTCGAACTCGATTACGAAGTCGGCAATCCATGGACGCCGTTCGACCTTGGTCCCGATGGTCTCGGTCCGGTCGGCTACCGCGTGACCTGGTGGCCGCTCGAACGACGAACCAAGTTCACGTCCGCCCAGCCGTGGGGTTCGCTGGCCACGCCACGGAAGTCAAAGGTGACGGCGTTGCGTCGAACACAGATCCAGCCGCTCGAAAACGATCGCCCGTACGTCGTGCAGGTGGAATACGTCAATCGCTTCGGAGAGATCGTCGGCGATCACGCGATCGGCACGTTTCCCGGCGGCAGCAGCGAACGCGTGGATCAGCTTCGCACCGAAATGACTGGTTTCTTCGATGATTTCAATCGGCCTGAAGGTCTGCCGGATGAGCTGAAATGGAACACCACATTCTCGCAGACGAACGATCCCGAAATGCAGGCATTCTTTGTCAACAAGCAATTCCACACGCACACGGTCGCCGGCACGCCACGCGAGCAGTTGTTCGGCGATCGCGGGCAGACGACGCATCGCACGCGGAATCGAATGACGCTTGAAGATGGCGTGACGCGTCGCATCGTGTTCGACATCGACGGTGTGAACTTCGCCAACCGCGCGATCTGGTACCTCGATCTCGTGCAGGACGAGACTGAAATCACCAGCCACGTCAACGTCGGTGGCGGCACGGGCGTGTCGGGACATCCTTCGCCCGGTCTGCGCTTCAGCCTTGCTGGTCAGAAGGCGGAGGTGTATCGGTTCAACGATGCCGGCGAGCAGTTGCTGATCGAGTCCAACCCAGGTCTCGAATGGGATGGCGTGCAGACGTTCCCCAACGTACGACGATCCGTTGAAATTCAACTCACGCTCGATCACGTCACCATGATCATGGATGGCGTGACGATTCTCGATGCGCCGGTTCCGGCAGGAACATTGTCGATCGGTGAGTACACCGTGCTCTGGACAGCATTCGGCTACAACACGATGAAGGTTGCGATGCCGTACTTCCTGATTCACTGGGACAACTTCGGTTTCGATGGGCCAGCTTCGTCGTCGACGGTCCACAACTACCGCACGCAAGTGGCGGGTACGGATTTGGTTCGTTGTGATGCTTTCCAGCCGGAGACCGTCACGATCGACATGCCGGATGACCTTTCGCCAACCACGTCAGCCGACGCGACCGCTCGTCTCGTCTTCGTTCGGCAGATGAATAATTGGGACTTTGCCCAGTGGACGCCGCAGGACAGTGTGACGATTGGCGGCGTGTCGTATCCGATTCCGCAGCCTGTTTCGTCGTCAGTTCCGCCATTGGGTCTCAATCAGCTGATCAACTCGAATGCGGCGTATTCGAGCTATATCGATCTCGGCACGGTTGGTGCAGGCGGAACCGCGCCGCTCGTTCAAGGTTTGAATGACATCACATTCAGTGCGTCTCGATGTGCATTCCACAACATCCATATCGAGGTTCGGTATCCGAATGGCAGCGAGCCGACGTACACACCGCCGCAACTGATTCACGATGTGCCGGTGCACAGCGATTTCATGAAGGTCGGGCTGCCGGCCCGAATCAAGCGGATTGGCGATGTGAATGTCGACAACAATCCGTGGTTCTCCAACTTCCCGGAGAACTTCAATGCACCGGTGAGTGGCGTGATTGATGTCGACGTTCTCGTGAACGGTCATGATTCACACAACACGATCTGGATGCTGCGCAGTGATTACGTGAGTTCGACGCTCGCCTCGGCCGGTGAGAATCCAGGCATTCGTTGGATCGAACTCTCGATTCGTCCGGATGGTGGTGATGAGAACTCGGCGACGATCATCGCCAGCATCGACACGCAGGCGGAGGTCGCCGCGCCGCAATTCTCGGGGACGTTCTTGTTTGATACATCGCAGTTCCCGAATGGCGTGTACGAACTGTCCATCCTCGCAGAGGATGCGCGCGGCATACTGAGCCTGCCCGACTTCGGTGGTGTGGGCGAGCAGTTGTCGCATTCATCGCAACTCAATGGTTTCTACTATCCGTTGCATATCACCATCAGCAATTGACAGGCGACGGGCGACCAGGACGACTCGGCACGGAACCGGCACGAAACGCTGGTTCCGTGCCTTGGCGTGGGTCCATCTCTGATATCACGGACTTCTGCCTGCACGTCGAAAAACGGCATGGCCTCAAATCACGTGGTTCCGGTGAATTCAGGTAATCGGACGACCGATAGTGACTTCATCTCGAGCGCCATGATCGCGCAGCATCTGTCCTTCTGCGCCTTCTGCTCGCCCCAGCGAACCGACATCACCTGCGATGTCGATACGAGGCCATGCGATGGAAGCACCAGACGAGGCACCCCAGGAGAATCGCCAGCTGACGCGCCGCTCGGCCCTGGCCGCGATCAGTGCCAGCGCGCTGACGCCGTATGTACCGAAAGCGTTCGCCGTTCGTGCGCGCCGTGAACCCGTCACGCTGCGCGTGCTTGGCACACACGTGACGCTGCAGGAGCAGATCCGAGTCGCAGCGCAGCAGGATCTTGGCATTCATATCGAGTTCGCGCCCGGCGGTTCGGCGAGCGTCTTGCAGCAGGCGTCGACACGGCCGGAGACGTTCGACGTCTACGAGCAATGGTCGAACAGCATCAACGTCTTGTGGAGGGCTGATGCGATTCAGCCACTCGACGTCTCGCGCATCAACCGTTGGAACGAAGTCAACGCGCTGTCGAAGACCGGCCATCTCACGCCCGATGCACCGATCGGGAAAGGGGATGCGCCGCATACGCTTCTGTACGTACAGCCGGATACGTCGCTCGGATCGGCGGCCACGTCACACGTCAGCTTTCTGCCGTACGTCCACAATGCGGATTCATTCGGCTATGACACACGTGTTGTTCCCGCTGGTGAAGCGTACACCGATGAAAGCTGGAGCTGGCTGCTCGATGAACGCTGGCATGGCCGGGTCGCGATCGTCAACGAACCGACGATCGGCATCTTTGATGCGGCCATGGCCGTGCAGGCGCGTGGCTTGATGAGCTTCGCTGATATCGGCAACATGACGTATGCCGAGATTGATCAGCTCTTTGAGATCCTCGTGGACTACAAGCGTCGCGGTCATTTCACCGGCGTATGGAGCAGCGTGCCGGAGTCCGTTCGTTTCATGCAATCGGGTCGCGCAGTCATCGAGAGTATGTTCTCACCCGGTGCAGCATCGCTGCGCGGCCTTGGCATTCCCGTGCGATACGCGGCACCGCGAGAAGGCTATCGCGCATGGCATGGCGTGATGTGTGTGTCCTCGCGCACGCGCGCATCTGCGCTCGATGCGGCGTATGACTACATGAACTGGTGGCTGGACGGTACACCCGGCGCGATCATGGCACGGCAAGGCTATTACATCTCCGTGCCGGAGACCGCACGATCGCACATGTCCACCGATGAATGGGCATTCTGGTACGAAGGGCGACCGGCCGAGAAGGCGATTCACGGTACGGATGGCAAGATCATTGCTGCGCCTGGCGAACTGCGTCACGGCGGCAGCTATCAACAGCGATTCGAGAACGTGGCGGTCTGGAACACGGTGATGGATGCGTATGAACACTCCATGCTGCGGTGGGGCGAATTCCTCAACGCCGATCCGAGGTCAAGCGCGCGGCACGTGACAGGAGCAGCGCGATGAGTGTGAAACACAAGATTGGCTTGGCGCTTGGCATCGTGCTGTTGTTGCATGTCTTCACGGCGGTCATGGGTCATGTCGGCCTGTCTAAGGCGCAGCGCGACTTTGCGCGATACGAGGCGGTCAACGCAGATACGCTTTCGTTTCTCAACATCGATCGCACCGTGCTCGAAATGCAGCGTACGGTCAACACATTCATGTTGACCGGTCATGACAGCGCGGCTGATCGTGTGCGCGAGATCGTAGATGAAATCGTGTACGGACTCGGGGAAGCCATTCACGACACGGAGCAACGTCGTGTCATCGCTGAACTCGAAGAGATGTCCGAGCGCATGCGCCGGTACCGATTCGATTTCGAGAAGGTGGCCGTCGATCGAGCGCGTCGTGCCCAACTGGTTCGACATGACATGCAACCGAAACGTGATCAGATCCTCGCCATCCTTGATGACAGTCAGTTTGGATCGAATCAGCAAGCACAGGTCCGCCTGGCTCGTAACGAGGTGCTGCTCGGTGTGAATGCGTCATTGCAGTATCTCGATCTGCCCGGGCGACCTGCAGTCGACGCCGCGGTCGTTCATCTGCGTGCGGCGCGGGATCTCCTGGATTCTCTGCCGGCGCATGCTGCGCTGATCGAAGCCGGGCGTCTGATCACGGAATACGAACGGGCATTTCTGTCCGTCGTCCAGTCGACGCAAGGCTACCTGCATCTCGTCAACGTTGTCCTCGCCGGCGAAGCGTCAGAGTTGCTCCGTCAGTCATCACTCGTTCGATCTCGTTCGCTGGATGAACGCGAGCAACTTCGCGCGGACATGCAGGCGGGTGCGGTTCGATTCCAGGTGTTCAGCGACATCATTGCGGTTATCACCGTCCTTGCCGGTCTGCTGACGGCTGGCCTGATGACGAGAGCAGTTCTCAAGCCGATCCTTCGACTCACGAAGACACTTCGTGCGCTCTCGAATGGTGATGCGGACGCGAGCATCGCCGATCTGGATCGCAGCGATGAGATTGGTGCGATGGCGCACGCAGCAGAAGTGTTTCGGCTTCGAAACATCGAGACCGAGTTGCTGCTCCGTGAATCGCAGCAGATGGGCGCTGACCTCGAACAGCGCACCAACGAGATGACACAATTTGTGTACACGGTGTCACACGACCTGAAATCGCCGTTGCTGACGATTGAAGGCTATACCGGACACCTGCTCCAGGATCTTGGTGAAGGTCGACACGATCGGCTCGATGACTTTGCGCAGCGCGTTCGCGAAGGCGCACATCGCATGCGCGCGAACATCGATGACCTTCTGGAACTCAGCCGTGTCGGGCGCGAGACGCACGAATTGGTCGACGTCGATCCTGGCTACTTGTTTCGGCTTGTGGCATCGGAATTCGAGCTGCAGATCAAAGAAGCACACGCAACGGTGACAATTGAGGAAGACTGTCCCACGATGCATGCCGACCCGATTCGCATTCGGCAGGTCTTCGAAAATCTCTTGACCAATGCATTGAAGTACGGTCAAACAGATGAGCGTGATCTGGAGATCGGGTTTACATGTTCGGCGACTGATGACCACGTTCGGATCTGTGTGGCCGACAACGGACCAGGGATCAAGCATGAGCATCACGAGCGGATCTTCGGTCTGTTCCAGCGATTACGGAAGGACGCCACCGGGACCGGTATCGGCCTTTCCATCGTGCAGCGGGTCGCCGAAGTGCATGGTGGTCGGGCATGGGTCGAAGAGACGCCCGGCGGTGGAGCGACATTCATCGTGGAACTCGCTCGGATGCCAATTTGCCAGAGTCCTGCGACTTCATTGTCGATTCCCGCCGCATGACGTTCGTCGCGAATACACTACTGCTGCATCTGAATATACGTGCAGGATCGGTAGCCCGACATCAATGAGGGGTACAGTCACGTGAAACAGAACGCTTCTCTCGTTCAATTTCTCTTAGTTGAAGATGAAGACTCGCACGCTGAACTTGTTCGGCTCGCCTTCGAGCGGAACAGTGTGGCCAACAGCCTCGTGCGTGTCTCGTCCGGTCACGATGCGCTCGCGTATCTCAATCGAGAAGGCAAGTATGCGGATCAGCCCATGCCGGATGTGGTCCTGTTGGATCTCAATCTGCCAGGCATCAGCGGTCACGAGGTGTTGGAGCGCATTCGTCAGAATCCTGGTCTGGCCAAGTTGCCTGTCGTCGTGCTGACAACGTCATCGAACGACAACGATCGCAGTCGTGCGTACGACCTCGGCGCCAACAGCTATCTGACCAAGCCGCTCGAGTTCGAGAGCTTCCAGCAGATGGTGCGCGACCTGCAGTTGTATTGGGGCGTATGGAATCGGCCACCGATTGCCGCAGAGTCGACGGCATCGTCAGCGGTCGTCTCAAACGCCTGATTTCAACTCGACGTCCTGTCGCGAAAATGCCTTGGTCCGAGAACCCGCACGCCGGGCATCGTGTCCGAAGTGTGGGAGGCGTGACACGTGACGTGTGCACGATTCGTCAAAGCTGTGAGAGGAATGCGCCGACGATTCTCATGAAGTCGACTTCGTTGTCCGTTGATGATCGCCCCGCCCGTGATGTCGGGGTATTCGTTGTGAAGAGGGCCCCGGTATGCCGAGCGTGGTTCATGTGCTGTGCGTTGATGATGAGCCCGCCCACGCGGAACTTCTGGGTCTCGCACTCGAACAGGTCGCAGCATTCGATGTGCAGTTCCAGTCCGTCGATACGGTGGGTGCTGTGATCGCGCAACTCGATGCGCAGCCGTGCGATTGCCTGTTTATTGACTATTGTCTTGGCGCGGAAACAGGGCTGGATGCGCTGCGTGCGATTCGCGCGGCGGGGCATGCTGTCCCGGTTGTGCTGCTCACCGCGCAGGGTGACGAATACCTCGCGGCCGAAGCGACTCGAGCTGGCGCGGATGAATATCTCATCAAGCACGATCTGACGCCGGAATCTGTGCAACGGGCGATCCGAAGTGCCACGTTGAACAGTGAACAACGCGTGTCCATTGACACGCTTCAGGAGCGAGCTCGTCAGTTGGAGTCCATCTCGCTCGCACTCGCGGAATCAAATGCCGAGATCGCAGTCGCGTCACGCATCGACGAGCTGACGGGCATTCTCAACCGTCGTTCCATCGTGGACATCATGCGCGGTGAACATGACAAAACGACCGCGACCGGTGCCCACTTTGCGATCATTCTCGCAGACGTCGATCGTTTCAAGGCCCTGAACGACACGGAAGGCCATCAGGCCGGCGATCAGGCATTGCGCGCGGTCGCGCAGGTTCTGCAGCGCACATGCGGCGATGCAGGATCTGTTGGCCGGTACGGCGGCGAGGAGTTCATCGTCGTTCTTCCAGACACGTCGATGTTCGAAGCGACGTCAATGGCCACATCGATGTGTCACGCCGTCGCGGAGTGTGCCGTCGAGGGGGCAGGAACTGCAGGCGTTCGTCAGATTACGATCAGCGCGGGCGTGGCGGTGCATGAGGATGGCGAGTCGTGGGAGACGATCGTGGCTCGGGCCGATGCCGCGATGTACAGCGCGAAGAATTCCGGCCGTAATCAAGCCTGTTCTCATGCCGCCTGATCAATCGCCGAGCACAACATCAGGGAAGCAAGCCGGCGCATCGCGCTGAATCCCGGTACGCTGCAGCCATGAAATGGATATTGCTTGCAAGCGTGATGTGTGTCGGGATGCTCCAGCCAATTCAGGCGGGTCTCAATGCGGAGTTTCGACGGCATGCGGATCATCCGTTGCAGGCCGGCGGACTCAATATGCTCGTCGGTGCTGCGTTTGTGCTGTTACTCCTCGCGATCATGCGCGTACCCATGCCAAGTGGAACGGCGTTCTCTAACGCACCATGGTGGTCGCTGCTTGGCGGGATCATTGGCGGCACGCTGGTCATGACGATGCTTATTGCCGCACCGAAACTCGGGGCCGCGCTGTTGATCGGGAGTTTTGTGCTCGGGCAGTTGTTGTCATCGGCAATCATCGATCACCGCGGACTCGTCGGCTATCCGGTCCAGCCGTTGTCATGGCTTCGCGCGGCGGGGATCGCCTTGCTGTTCATCGGCGTCGTACTTATCGAGCGTGGCGGTCGCGCGTAGAGCATTGACGGCATCGCGCATCGCGCGACTCGTGATCGAATCGCACCTCGATACGTAACTCAGGGTGATGGCGCGCCAAACCGACGAATCGCAGTCATCACATGTCCGTTGGCGTCGATCGTCAGCACGTAGAGCCGATCGAATTCGGTGGCGTCATCAATAGGAGCGCCGGGATCGCCTCCGAACGCCGCGACGGCGTCGGGCGTCGTGTTGCTGTGCCCAACGACGAGATGCGTGCCGCCGGCGGCGATGACGGCCGCCGCGAGCGCATCGAGTTGGCGCGGATCGTAGAGTTCTATTTCCAGTCCTCGCGCATTGGCTGTCGGTTGCGCGGTGTCGCGCGTCCGGCGGTAATCGGTGCTGTGAATCGCATCGAGATGAATTGGCAAAAGGTACGCCGCGAGGTCCTGCGCTCTCGCATGGCCAGGTGGTGAAAGTGCTGAATCACGGCTGGCATCTGCACGTTCCGCGTGGCAAACGAGGATCACCGTGGTGGTGGAGTCGAGTGCGGATGGTGTGGTGGTGCATCCGGCGACCACCATGAGTATCGCCGCGAGAATGAACCCGACAGCGCGCTTTGCACGAACGATTGGGCTGTGGATGTGCGCATGCATTGGCTGCAGGGCTTCCGTTACTGAGATGATGGCAGCGGCTCAACCGACGTTGGCTGACCGTAGGCCGTTGAAAGTTGTTCTGCGTACGCCGCGAGCGGCGGCAATCCAACGGCAGCGCGAAGCGCATCCACATTGGACGGATCTTCAAGAGGAAGCGGTCTCATGACACCATGTTCATCGTCGGCGAACTGTGTGCCATAGCGTTGCGGTTCGTTTCGGCCGGTCAGGACGCGATCTGTCAGCAGGGCAACGTTGCGCGGATTGACTTCGTTGCGAGTCAGAAGTGGTTCCATCAGTTCGAGCGCGTGCGCCTGAAACTGCGGGTCTGCATCAGCATGTTGCACGAGCAACCATGCCGCCTGAGCACCATCTTCAGCGACCATGGACTTCGTCGGCCATCCGTGCTCTGCGACCACTGACTTGAGGTACGCCGTGGATTCCGCATCGATGGCGCTGACTTCGTTCATCACGACCATCTGCTCCGCGTTGATCTGCATGGCGCCATCCGGGCCGGGTGTGATCTCCGACAACAACGACACGAGCTTCGCGCGTGCGGCCTGATCTCGCGTCTTGAGTTCCAGCAAGGCTGCGCGGATCTCAGGGTGCGTGGGCAGGGGCGTGATGGCATCTGAAGATGGAGGCGACATCGGTGTCGCGGCTGCGGTTGTGGTGGGATCAGTGGTGGTGCACGCGCTGAGCACGCATCCCAGGGCCGCAATGAAGATCAGGCGAGCGAGGCAAGCCGGCATTGAGATTCTCCGTGGCGGGTGTCGTGAAGAACGCAGCGTCCATCAGGATGTGGGATGCGGAGGCATCGTCAATCTGTCGGAAGACCCGGCCGACCGCCGCATCGGTGACTTTCAATATATCAAAGTGCGTCTCATTCTCGTTGACACGTTATGTGTTGAAACACATAATTGGAGCATGGGATCATCACGAGCATCAGCGCCCCGGAATCTCCAGCAGGAGGTCGGGAAAGTCGAACCGTTCGATCAGCCGGAACAGGAGGCATATCTCAACCTCATCCGAACGACTTCAGTGCTCGCCGATGCGTTCACTTCGTTATTCAAGTCGTACGGCGTCTCCGATGCGCAGTACAACGCGCTACGGATCATTGCCTCCGCAGGGCGGGTGGGCATTCGCAGTGAAACCGTGGGTGAGCGCATGGTTGCCCGTGATCCGGATACGACACGTTTGATTGACCGCCTGCAGAAAGCCGGTCTGGTTGAACGTGACCGTCTTTCCGACGATCGTCGGTGTGTGGTTGCACGCGTCACGGCGGAAGGGCGTCGGCTGCTTCGGCGCATCACGCCTCATGTCCAGGAACTGCACCAGGTGCAACTGGGCCATCTCAGCCGCACGCAGCTTCGGCAATTCAATGCGCTACTGTTTCTTGCTCGTCATCCGGAATGAATTCTCTATTTGTCATGTTATGTGTTGCAACACATAACTTGAATCGCCTTCGGCCAGGAGTCACATCATGACCACGAAACACATTGACGTTCGTTCCGCCCATGCTCGAGGTCAGACCGATCTCGGATGGCTTCAGAGTCGGCATTCGTTTTCGTTCGGCGGATATCAGGATCCATCTCGGATGGGATACCGATCGCTTCGTGTCATAAATGATGATCGGGTTGCACCGGGTGGAGGATTCGGCGAGCACGGGCACCGAGACATGGAGATCATTTCGTGGGTTCTCGATGGCGCGCTGCAACATCGTGATAGTACAGGTACACGCGGTGAGATCGTGCCCGGCGACGTTCAGGTGATGTCCGCCGGCTCCGGCATTCGTCATAGCGAAATGAACGCATCCTCGACCGAGCCGGTTCACTTCCTCCAGATCTGGATCGAGCCCGCACGGACTGGCCTCAAACCTCAATACGCTCAGCGGTCGTTTGATCCTGCCGGTCGGCGGAACGCGTGGCAACTCGTTGTCTCGCCGGACGGACGCCTCAATTCCATCCATGTACAGCAGGATGCGAACCTGTCGATCGCCGAACTGCAAAGCGGTCAGTCGCTCCCGGTGACACTTGACGATCATCGTCACGGCTACCTGCATGTCGCGACCGGTGAAGTCGACATCGATGGTGTTCATCTTCTCGCGGGTGATGCAGTGACGTTCGCGGATCAGACATCCGCGTCGATCGCCGCTCACGCCGAAAGCCAGATCCTCTTATTCGACCTCGGTTAATTCACGTTTAACACGTTCACACGCATAGGGAGAATCAAACAATGACTACGACAACGACGGTACGAATTCACGAACTGCTCAACTTCGTCCGCGAAGGACGGATCATGGATGCGATGCGGGAGTTCTACGACGACGATGTCGTCATGGAAGAGCCGGCGTACGGCGCAACCAACGGGCTTGCCGCCAACCTGAAACGCGAACAGGCATTCGTCGACTCGGTCGCAGCGTTCAAGCAATTCGACACGCCGAAAGTCACTGCTGGCGAGCATGTATCGATGTACGAGAACGTGATGGCCTGGACCAGCACTGACGGGACTGAGATTCGCGTGGAGCAGGTCGCTGTTCAACAATGGCAGGACGGCAAGATCATTCACGAACGGTTTTACTACACGGCATGATGTCCCGCCTACTCAAAGCTCAGGAACAGCGGTATGCTGCGACGATGCCATGATCAGGTGGTGTGCCTAACTGAGAAGGAACGATCTGATGTCAGCAACAAGTGTCAAGCGTCATTGGGTATCTCGTGTCATCAAACGGAACGCCATGGCGAGCGTCATCGTCGCAGTCTCCGTGTGGACGGCAGGTTGCGAAACCGGCGGTCAGACCGGCGCATTGGCCGGTGGCGGAATCGGTGCACTCGTTGGACAAGCGGCTGGCGGTGATACGGAAGCCACGTTGATTGGCGCGGGTATTGGCGCCGGCATCGGCTACCTGATCGGCAATGAAGAAGACAAGAAGCAGGCGCGCGAGATGAGCGCGCGATCGGCACCGCCGACGTACGCGCATTCTGATACTGGTTCATTGGGTGGCACGAGTTGGAAACTTGTCAGTCTCGTGCCGCGGGATGTCGTGCCGGAGTTTGTCTCCAAGACGGTCGAGTTCCGTGTAGATGGTCGAGCACTGACCACGACGACCAAGCCTGATGGTGACGTTGAGGTATACGACGAGAGCTATCGCGTCGTGAACGACACGTTGATTGTCAACAAGCCCGGCTACATCATCAATGCCCGATATCAGGTCTCAGGCAATCAGCTTGTTGTCAACGCTGAGGACTTCAGCGCGGTCCTGGAACGACTTCGATGATTGAAGGTGCAGGCTCGTTGCGACGTTTGAGGATCGGCAGCTTTACGGTGCTGTGCGCTGTGCTCTGTTCGACCGGATTCGTCGGTTGTAGTGAAACAACGTTGCCGTACGCACCGACGATGTACAGCGATGGTACGAATCCCTTTGATCAACTTGAGACGTCACGGCGTACACCGGAATTCAAGGTGTACTACGCGACGGATCGAAAGTCGACATCAAATCCGGATGGCACGACGACGTACGGGAACGGCCGTTCGACGTCGATGGCCATCGGCGCTGCCACCGTACGTTTGGGACCTGAGCAGAACTGGAACTGGGATGAACTTGTCGAGGCTTCGCTCGATCGCAACAGCAGTACGAATGTGCCGCTGCGCATTACCGCAGTAAACGAAGCGATTCGGTTTCCATCGTCGAGTCCGCCTCGCAAGCTTGTTGACGGTCAGATCGTCAAGGATCAGGCTGTCGAAGAAGAGCGAATGGATGCAGCGGCGTACGCTCGTGAGTTGATCGCAGCGGAAGTCGCCATGGCGGACAGGAAAGAAATCTTCCTGTTCGTGCACGGCATTCAGAATTCGTTTGAGTCGCCGGTATACCGCATTGCGCAGATCTGGCACATGATGGGTCGCACTGGCGTTCCAATCGCATATGCATGGCCGTCGCATCCAGGTCGGGGCGCACTTCGCGGCTACACGTACGATCGGGAGTCGGGCGAGTTCACCGTCTATCACCTGCGGCAGTTCCTGCGGCTGCTCGCATCGGTGCCGGAACTCGAGAAGATTCACATTCTCGCCCACAGCCGCGGCACGGATGTGACGTTGACGGCACTGCGCGAGATTTCATTGATCGAGGCCGGCCGCGGCCGCTCACCCCGAGAGGTACTCAAGCTCGGGAACCTGATCCTCGCAGCGCCGGACCTTGATCTCGAAGTGACCATCCAGCGCACGAATCCTGACAACGTCACGGCGGCAGCCGAACGATTGACAATCTATGTGTCAGAGCGCGATGAGGCGATCGGCATTGCATCATGGCTGTTCGGCAGCGTCGGTCGTCTGGGAAGACTTCGATCTGATGAGATCTCGCCGGAGCGACGTGAAACGCTCTTCTCGCCACGCTTTGACATCGTTGACGTGCGTGCGCGTGATCTCGGTGAGTACAAGCACAATTACTTCGTTGAGAATCCAGCGGCGCTATCGGACATCATCCTGTTGCTGCGCGACAATCGAATTGCCGGTGCAGAACACGGCCGGCCGCTCGTTCGCGATGAATCAGGCTTCTGGTTGTTGTACGACGGCTATCCGGTCGGTGGACGACACATGCGGGAACTGGATAAACCGCAATCGTCGAGTTCAAGTGCGGAGCGTGCCGCACTCGAGCAGGATCCAGCGCGAGACTTCGAGTGAACCATCACCGAAGCCGACGATGTTTCCGCGCTGCCGGGTGATGCGGGAACGTTCGGACGATCCTGATCGCCATCAGCCTTCATGATGAGCCACGGTTTGTCTGCTGGCATGTACGCGCACGTGATGCTCACATTGCGCCGTTCAAACGGACTGAAGTAGTTCGGGACGATGAGTGGGCCGTCCGGATCCACGATGTGAAAACCGGCGGCTTGCCATGTGGCGTCATCGATGCCGACCGCGTAGGCATCGAGATACTCGGCGTTGCGTTCACGGATGATCGATTGCAGGGCTGGCGCGATTGCGGGTAGGCATGACACATCGCCGCGGAAGTCAACGAGCCGAAGCGCGGTAGCGCCACCGTGTCGGTCTTCCCTGATCGCCATCAATGCACGGTCTTCATCCTGAACCACAGCACGCAGGATCTCATATCGATACGTCGGATGCGCGCCGTACCGTTCAGCGAAGTACACAGCGCTCCGCGCAGGTTGTGAATGCTGCATGGTGCTTGATAACGGTGAGGCTATGTCGCGAAGTTCATCACATGTCACGGCATGCAGCGTGGCACGTTCCGAAGGTGTCAGACTGTCAGGCGTCTCAACGTGGCCTTCACGAAGCATTGTTGATTTGATGGCCGTATTTACCATGGCAACGTGCGTGAGCGCTGTCACGGTGTAACCCATGGCGGCATAGATCGGTGCGACGGCATCATTGATGCCATTGACGGCATGCGCACAATCCGATGTCAGCGACGCGACATGGTGATGAAGGCGAAGGCCAAGCGGACCCTCGTTCGCATCAGGCCGGACATTCCAGAGGGCCAGGAACACGGCATCCTGATCGCGCAGTGCGGGATCATATCGTGATGATCGAATGAACCCGAGCATGCCGATCAGATCGGTGTCACCGGGACGTTCCGCGATCACAATATCGACATCGCCGGTGTCGGGATGCACGTGCTGAAACTCGACCAGCGTGCGGTCGCGTGACAGAATGTGATCAGCGCGCCAATGGTGATGGATGAACGACATCACCCGTTCGATGTCATCCATGGTGGCTCGCCGGACGATAGCGCGGCTCATGCCATGGCTCCGGCGTGAGTGGAGCGCGCACGGAGGAGATTCGCCGGGTCTTCGCGCGGCCATTCAAGATAGGAGCCATCGGTCATGGCAACATTGGATCGGAATGCAATGCGCACGCCGAGTTCGGTCAGGATGCCCAGTGTTTCATCGTTGTACGAATTGCAGGGATGAGCTGCGACGATGGGTTGTTCGCCGGTGCAGGCTGCGAGGCATGCGGCATTCTGCAGGTATTGCTGTTGCTGGTCGTGCTTCGAGAGTGCTTTGAGATCGGTCGGATGGTCGTGGGAATGCAGGCCGATCACATGGCCGGCATCGTGCAGGCGGCGCACATCATCCCTCGACATCCACAACTGCGACGTGAGCGCGTTGCGATCGACATGCCACGCATCAAGCATGTGCTGCATCGTGGCATGGTATCGATCGGGGCCGAGCACGCGATCGCGCAGATACCGAAACCGCCGATCCGCATCGGTATAAAACGGAAACGCGGCAAGATGCTGTCGAGTGTCAACGAGGTCGAGTTCGGTGCGCAATAGCAGGTCGTGTCCACATTCGCGAGCTGTCATCTCGAATGCATCGTAGAACGCATCAACATGCTCGAATGCGGTCATACGGTAGTGCCGGTAAAGCTCGAGGTGATCACCTTCGCCATTGATCGCGGCAGAATGAACGAACCACATCGCGGTCAGATTTCGCTCTTCGAGGATCGGGAGCGCAATGTCGATCTGGCATCGCAGGCCGTCATCGAACGTGATGCACCGGGCATCGAGCGAAAGATCATCATGCATCGCATCATGCAACCATGCGCGTGCCGACAAGAGGTTCGGCTCAGCATCGAGCAGCGATCGAAATGTTGTTGCGCTGAGTGCGCCCTGGCCTGCGGGATGTCGTCCGCCTACAAAATGATGAAACATCAGCGCGTACGGTTGCATCGTGGCATCCTCTCGCGTGTGCGACCTGCATCAAGTCGGATCAATCATTTCATCAACGACCAGGAATGCCGCTGACGGATAGAACGGAACATGCTTGAGCGCGAACCGGCTGATACCCAGCGCATCGGCAAGCCCGCGCGTCTCACCTGGCCACGTCGGATGATTCAGTTCATCGAATGCCAGCACCGAGCCGCGCGTGATGCGCGAACGCAAAGCGCGAAGGCAGGCAACGGTCGGCTCATAGAGATCGAGATCGAAGTACGCGAGTGCAACGATTGTCTCCGGATGCGCATCAAAGTACGCGGGGACGGTCTCCACAACATCGCCGGCAACAAGCTCGTACTTTTGAATGTGATCGATCGGACTTTCGGATTCGTGGAACGCAAGAACGGCATCGAGATACGCTTGATAATCCTCGGTGACGGCATAATTGCCCGACGCAACGACCTCAGCTTGACCATCTTCTTGCGCAACGGATGGAAAGCCCGCGAACGTATCGAATCCAATGATCTTCTTGTTGTAGTTGTACGGCTCGAACATGCCGCGAAAGTTCGCCATCAGCGCGAGCGTCTGTCCCCATCGCACACCGAATTCCATGATCACGCCGTGGACATCGCGCGTCATCTGGTACAGCTCGTGCATGAAGAGGATGCGCGACAGCGTCTGACGGTTGAGGAACAGGCCGAGATTAGGCAGTGTCTCGTTCGCGGGCATCGGGTTGGCGCGCATGAGATCGACGAACTGATCCCGTCGGGATCGTTCCTGATCTGATGTCCGGAACTGGATGTTGAAGCCGGTGTCGGCTGGCGTCGGGGCGGTATCAGTGGCGGTCGTCATGGGCCGGACTCCTCAACAGGCCATATCGGGCCTGTCGGAAGCCGGCATTGAAAGATGCGGCGGTTGGAGGTCCGCCAGACGCATCATTCCGGGAGATCAATGCCCCAATGCAGTTGTCGACCGTTCGCACTGACACGGACCTTGCCCGTGCTGAGCGAACCATCGTCGTAACGCTGATCAAACGCGAGCCACTCGGCGGTCGGCGGTGGAATGCACCGCATCGAGATATTCGGCTGGATCGAGCCCCACGTCGGGTTCCAGTCCCAATCCGTACCCATTGGCGGTTTGGATCCAAAGAGCGACGCCGAAACGTGGCTGTCGAAGCCTGGTGGCATGATGCCAGGCCCGACATCCGCCGGCAATTCACCGAACTCGACGTAGTACATTTGAGCTGCCTTCTCAATGTCGCGGAACGCGGCGGCGGCGGCACCGAGTCGACTTTCGTCGTTGGCGAATGAGACGCGCTGGATGGCAATTGCTGTGATCACAGCCAGAATCGCGAGCACGATCACCAACTCGAGCAACGAGAACCCGCGCGCCCCCGATCTCGATCGGGTTGGACAGCGGCGTCGATGGCGTGCAGGCAACGGCAGCATGAATCTC
>JBCCFX010000010.1:0-33458 GCA_039029515.1 Planctomycetota bacterium | reverse complement strand
GCGCGAACGACCGGCACGTTGGTGGGAATGACCACCACGTCCAGCTTGTAGATCTCGTAGAACTCCGTGGCTTCCGTGTCCGCCGTACCCGTCATGACGGCAAGCTTGTCGTACATCTTGAAGAAGTTCTGGATGGTGATGGTCGCCATAGTTTGCGTTTCGTCTTTGATCGGAACGCCTTCCTTGGATTCCACCGCCTGGTGCAGACCATCGGACCACTGTCGGCCGGGCATCTTGCGGCCCGTATTCTGGTCGACGATGACCACGCTCTGCTGGCCTTTCTCGTCGGCTTCAACCACGTAATCGCGGTCGCGCTGATACACGGTGTGTGCGCGAATGGCCTGTTCGAGAAGGTGCGGCACGTCCATATTCTCACCGACGTAGAACGACCCCATGTTGGCCTTCTTCTGCGCCTCGGAGATCCCGGCGTGCGTCAGCGTCGAACGCTTCTTGTCCATCTCAACTTCGTAGTACTGCGTATACCGATCGCGCGCATCCTCGAGGGCCGGCAACTCAGCCCGCGCTGCGTCGAGCGCCTCCTTCATGGCCGGCACCGCGTCCTTGTCGCGCGCATTTCGAATATCGCCTTCCAGCGTCGAGATCTTCACCAGGCACGACTGCACCTTCTCATCGGCTCGATTCCAGTCAGCCTGCTTCACGATGAGATGCTGCGACAGTTCATCTGCGAGTTCATAGCGAGGACGATGCTGATGCGCCATGCCGGAGATGATGAGCGGCGTGCGCGCTTCATCGATCAGCGTGGAGTCAACCTCATCGACGATCGCGAGATTACGTCGCTTCTGAATCTGCTCCTGCGTCGCCATCTTCATGTTGTCGCGGAGATAGTCGAAGCCGAATTCCGACGTCGTGCCATACACCACATCACAGTCGTAGGCGAGCGCCTTGTCGGGCGGCGTCTGCATGTGCATCGGGTGAATTGCGCCGACGGTCATTCCGACCGCACGGAAGAACGGGAACGTCCAGTCGCGGTCACGCTGCACGAGGTAATCGTTCACCGTGACGACGTGAACCTGATTGCCCTGAAGGACAGACAGATACGTGGCGAGCGGCGCGACGATCGTCTTGCCTTCACCGGTCTTCATTTCCGCGATCTTGCCTTCGTACAGCACCATGCCGCCGATGATCTGCACGTCAAACGGTCGCGCGCGGAATGGCGGCTTGGACTTCGGATACAGCTCGCGGACTTCGTTGTAAATGATGTTCGGGATGTCCACGATCTGCCACGCCGGGACCGGCTTCGTGCCGCCAAGCAGATCACCCTCTGACGGCTGCTCGCCTGTCGCTTCAATCAATGCCTGCACTTCGGCGTAGGCCTTCTGTGCAGCCGATGACAGCCGTGACGGATCAAAGCCGTGCTCCGGATTGAATACGTTGCGAATGCCGACGGAGCGATCCATCGCTTCGCGGGCGACCGCGAAGATCTGCGGAAGCAGATCATCGGCTGATGCACCACCGGCAAACTTCGCCTTGAACTCATCAGTCCGTGCGCGGATCTCCGCATCCGTCAGGACGCGAATATCGTTTTCGTGTGACGACACCTGATCCACGATCTTCAGGTACCGCTTCACCATGCGCTCGTTGTGCGAACCGAGCACCTTCCGCATGACCGTACCGACAACTGGCACACCCATGATTCACCTCGTTCTGAATTTCAATACACGTCATTGCAGCGCTATCACACGCGCTGACTGACTCAACTTGATCGAACCCTGCGACGACGTCGGCACATCACCGACATCCATCACGCCACTATCAGACGCGCAGCGCCGGTGGAGGAAGATCAAGGAGCCGTTCGGACAGATGACGCTGCGCATCGCGGCGGGCCGTGCCCGGCGACAAGACGACCGTCGAATCGGATGTGGTCAGGTCAGGCGTCGTGGCGTGTGTTTCCGCGTGGACGGAATCCGCCGCGAACCACTCCCGTGCCATCGCGGCCATCGCGGCGGCAACCGCGCGGACTGTTGGGTCAGCACTGGTGCCCGAACCACCCAATCCGCGAACCGTGACCGCCATGGTCGCCGCAGACGTCATCGCGAGCAGCGCCGCGAGGGTCGTCGCGGTGACCGCGAGTCCATTGTGTCGGGATGAGGAAATGGGTCGGTTCATCGTCTGTCTGGAGAGTATCGACATCCTAGGCAGCGAGAACAAGCGGTTCCGGCAGGATTCCTTCTCGGACCTTGCACTTCTGACCCCCATACGCCGGAATCGCCCGTTCCTACACTACTGGAGATGGCTCTGACGACCACAACTTCCGCCGATCCCGGCCAGATCATCCGGCTCCGCGTTGAAGGCATGATGTGTGCCGGCTGTGCCTCCAACGTCCAGCGGACCCTCGAAGCGGTTCCGGGCGTCCGTTCCGCCACCGTCAGCCTCACCAACGCCCAGGCCATGATCGCCGGCGATGCCCTGACGGAAGCCGATCTCGTCGACGCGGTCGAACGCCGTGGCTTTGCCGTGAGCCGACTCGAACACCGGCAGTCGATCGCCGACCGACGAACCGACATCGAAGACCGTCACCGACGAAACGCACATGCGTGGCGACGACGCGCGATCTTCGGCATCGGCATCTGGATCCCGATGGCGATCATGCATCTGCTCGGCATCACCATGCACTGGCATCCGACGTGGGTGCCGTGGTTCATGGGCGTGCTCGCAACCCTCGTCATGGCCACCGTCGGCACCGGGTTCATCACGTCTGCACTGCGCGCTGCCCGCCGACGCACCACGAACATGGACACGCTGATCAGCATCGGTGCCACATCCGCATACGTTTTCTCGATGATCGTTCTGCTCGCGCCGCTCGTCGGCGCATCCATCGATCAACCACTGTACTTCTCGGAGACCGCCGCGCTCCTAGGTCTGATCAGCCTTGGCCATTGGCTCGAAGCGCGCGCGACGGCACAAGCCGGCAACGCCGTGCGCGATCTCCTCGAGTTGCAGCCGGATCAGGTTGAACGATTGCTCGACAACGGTGCCATTGAGATCGTGCCGACAGCATTCATCAGCGCTGGCGATCGCTTCATCGTCCGACCCGGACAACGTATTGCCGTCGATGGCACGGTCATCTCCGGACGGAGTGACCTCGATGAATCAGCACTGACCGGCGAACCGATGCCTGTCATTCGCACAACCGATGAACTCGTGCTCGCCGGCAGCATGAATCTGAGCGGCGAACTGACCGTCGAAGCGCGCGGTGACGGCTCAACATCCGCGATCGCACGAATTGCCGATCTCGTCGAGCAGGCGCAGTCGTCCGCGGCCCCGATTCAACGGCTGGCCGATCGTGTGTCTGCAGTCTTTGTGCCTGCCGTTCTAACGATTGCTGCCCTCACGATCCTTGGATGGTGGCTCGCGGGCGATCCCGCACGTGGCCTGATCGCCATGGTGACCGTGCTCATCATCTCCTGCCCCTGCGCACTGGGCCTCGCCACACCGATGGCGATCATGGTCGGCACCGGTGCCGCGAGTCGTCGCGGCGTGCTGATCAAGAACGCGGCAACGGTCGAAGCACTCGCGCGGACAACACATGTCATCTTCGACAAGACAGGCACGCTCAGCCGTGGTGTGCCGGTGCTTGATCACATTGAGGCCATAGACATCAGCGAACAGGACGTGCTTGCCCTCGCGGCATCCGTTGAACACAAGAGTGAGCATCCGCTTGCCCGCGCCATCGTTCGCGCGGCGGAAGAACGCGATATTCCACTATCGCCGGTCACCGAGTTTGTGTCCACACCCGGCGTTGGCGTGCACGGCCGCATCGGTGAGCACACGATTGAAGTGCGCCGCGATGATCGTGCGAGTTGCGTCGTCCGGCGCGATGAAGAGGTGATCGGCAGACTTCAGCTCACCGATGAGCCACGTCCCGATGCCGCCGCCGCAATCGCATCACTTCAGCAGCGCGGCATCACCATGACGCTGCTCACCGGCGATCGAGCCAACGCAGCAACCGCGTTTGCGAAAGCCATCGATCTCGATGCGAGCGCGGTGCGCGCGGATCAACATCCGCACGAGAAGCATGATGCGATCGCCGCACTGCAAGGCGAAGCCCGACAGGCGCGCGGCACCGTGGTCATGGTCGGCGATGGCGTGAATGACGCCGCAGCGCTTGCGAAGGCGGATGTCGGCATCGTGATGTCCGGCGGTGCCGATATCGCAGTCGACGCCGCCGATGTCGTGACCATGCGACCATCTGTACACGCGGTGCCCGAGGTGCTCGATCTCGCAGACCGGACGATGCGGACGATTCGCCAGAACCTCTTCTTCGCCTTCCTGTACAACGTCTGCGCGATTCCGTTGGCGGCTTTCGGGATGCTGGGGGAACACGGACCGGTCGTCGCCGCCGCGGCCATGGCGGGCAGCGACCTCACCGTGGTCGGCAATGCCCTGCGACTCCGACGATCGCTCCGTCGAGACGAAGCTGCACCACACAAGCGTTCGAGCGAGTCCACTGCAGATTCTGGCCGATGAAAGGGATACGTGCGTCCAGTGCCACGTACAGAGAGTAGGACGATCGACCTTGCGGAGCTGATGCCATGACCTCGTCATCGCTGCGATCATTGAAACCCGCCGACTTTGACTTCTGGAAGGCACACCACCTTCTGAATCGTGCCGGCTTCGGTGCGACGCCGAGCCAGGTCCGCGCGATCCACGCGATGGGACTGCGCGGGGCCGTCGACTACATCGTTGATTTTGAAGACCATCGCGATCTACCCGTTGATGATGATCGATTTGATTCCGACATCATGCGACCGCTGACGCCCGATGAACGCCAGGCGCAACGCCGCGCCCGCCAATCCGGCGATGAGGCCGCACTGGAACAATTTCGTCGCGAGCGCCAACAACGGCAGGGACTCGACCGTCAGCAATTGCGTGACATGCAGGCGTGGTGGCTTGAGCGCATGGTTCGCACCGCGCGACCGCTTGAAGAGAAAATGACCCTCTTCTGGCACGGCCACTTCGCGACCGGCTATCGAGCGATCGAAGACAGCTACCACATGCTCATGCAGAATCAGATGTTCCGACGAAACGCCGTCGGCAACTTCGGCGCACTTGCGCGCGGCATCATTCGTGACCCGGCGATGCTCGAGTATCTGAATAACAACCAGAACCGACGACAGCAGCCGAACGAGAACCTCGCCCGTGAACTCATGGAATTGTTCACGATGGGCGAAGGCAACATCTACACCGAAGACGACATCAAACAAGGCGCGCGAGCGCTCACCGGCTACACGTTTCAGGATGACGAGTTCATCTTCCGTGAACGAATGCACGACTCAGGCGCCAAGAACATCCTTGGCAAGATCGGTCCGTGGGACGGCGATGATTTCGTCGACATCATCCTGACCAAACGCGTGGTCAGTGAATACATGTGCTGGAAACTGTATCGGTACTTCGTCAACGATTTACCGGGCACGCCCGACAAGGCCACGCAACAGTTCATCGTGCGACTCGCGAAACAGATGCGCGACACGAAGTATGAGCTTCGCCCGGTCCTGAAGACGCTGTTCCGATCCGAGCATTTTTACGATGATCGCAACGTCGCCAGCCTCGTGAAGAATCCGATCCAACTGATGGTGCAGGCCATTCGAACGCTGGGCACGCCGCCACGAAACTACCGCACGCTGATTCAGGTCGCGGACCGGATGGGTCAGCATCTGTTCATGCCGCCATCCGTCAAGGGATGGGACGGCGGTCGAGCATGGATCAATACGTCGACGCTGTTCACGCGACAGAATGCCATGGTGATGCTGCTGACTGGTCAACCGCTCGATGGACGCCAGCGACGAAACCGACGTGAGAATACGAGCATCGAGCCGTACGATCCGATGCATCTCATCGCTCATCTCGAAGCGGCGAGCGGAAGTGCCGATGTCGCTGACGTCGTGCCGTACTTGTTGCGATTCCTGATGGGTCGCACGCCACACGAATCGCGCATCGCCACGTGCCACGAGTTCATGCAGACGCATGACAATCGAATTACGCCGGCGACCCTGACGGGCTTACTCCTGCTGATGACTGCAATGCCCGAATACCAACTCTGCTAGAGTGAGAATCGCCACCGGTTCAATGCCCGGAGTGTCTGCTATGCCTGATCCCAAGTCTGATGCCTTTACGCGACGCCTATTCCTCCGTCAGGGGCTGACCCTGGCGTCGATGATGTCGACCACGCCGTGGTTCCTCGAACAGACCGCGCACGGCGTGATGACACCGCTCGATGCGTTGACCTCCAGCCGGCCCGGCGTGCCGGAAGACCATGTGCTCGTCGTCGTGCAGCTTGGCGGCGGGAATGACGGACTGAACACCGTCGTGCCGTACGGCGATCGCATGTACAACACCCTACGCCCGCAACTGGCGATCCCCGCGCCGGGTCGAACCGATTCGGTCCTGTCGCTCGACGACAGCGCCGGCATCGGACTCAATCCCGGTCTGGCATCATTCAAAGATCTATTCGACGACGGCGTTGCTTCGATCATTCAGGGTGTCGGCTACCCGAACCCGAATCGGTCGCACTTCACGTCAATGGACATCTGGCACACCGCAGCGCTCGATGGCAAAGGCGATGGCTGGCTCGGCCGGTACTTCGACAACAACTGTAATGGCACACCCGAAGCCGAAGGCATGATCTCCATCGGTCGCGAAGCGCCGTTAGCCATGAACGGTGTGATCAACAAGCCGGTCACGTTTGAATCATCGGAACTGTTTCAGTGGTCAGGGCGCCGCGTGCACGACTCGCTCGAAGCACCGTACAAGGAAATCAACGAGACGCCGGAACTCGATGGCGTTGATCCCGAAGGCCAGCTCGCGTTTCTCTTGCGAACATCGATGGATGCGCAGGTCTCCTCGGACCGTATTCGAACCGCCGTGGCGAAGCAGCCACTCGTGCACTATCCCGGCGGCAACCTGAGTGATCAGCTCCGCGTCATCGGCGCCATGATTCGAGATGGATTGTCGACGCGCGTGTATTACGCATCGATCGGCGGGTTCGACACGCACGCCAATCAGGCCGGCACGCATCAACGCCTACTTCGACAGGTCGGCGACAGTCTCAAGTCGTTCTATGAAGACATCAAAGCACAGGGCAACAGTAGCCGCGTCCTGACGATGGTCTTCTCCGAGTTCGGTCGTCGCGTCGCACAGAATGCATCGGGCGGAACCGACCACGGCACCGCAGCACCGATGTATCTGATCGGCGATATGGTTCGGCCCGGGCTGCTTGGCTCCCATCCATCGCTCAACGACCTCGATCAAGGTGATCTCAAGTTCACCGTTGATTTCCGAAGCATCTATGCGACAGTCCTCGACGATTGGCTTGGCGCCTCGTCGCGCGATGTGCTTGGCGCTCAATTCCGGGCCGCAAACGTCCTGCGCGGCAGTTAGGTGCTGGTCCCGCCGCAGGCACCGCACTAGGATGCCGGAGAGGACCGTCACAAGGAGATTTGTTCATGCGGTTTACAGGCTCCGCCATCCTGATCACCGTTGCATCGCTGACGTTCGGCTGCAGCAGCGCCGATGATTCCTCGGAATCATCCGCAGCCGTCGACGCGACTGACACCATCACCACCGTCGCCAATGACGCATCCACATCGCCGATAGATCCGAACATCGAGACCATCTCACTGACGTTCGAAGTCACGCCGATGCACTGCGATGGATGCGTCAGTTCGATTCAGACCATCGTGTCCGGTCTCGATGGCGTTGCGGCATGCGATGTGACGCTCGAAGACAAGCGTGCCATCGTCACCTGCGATTCGAAGGAGCGCATCGAGGAGATCGTCAAGGCGCTGGCCGATGATCAGCGCGAAGCCAATCTCATCGAGGACGCCTGATTCGGCATCACGACGACGACGCGCCAACGCGCGATCACAAGCTGAACCACGGTACACAACTGTACACAACGGCCGCATCGTGCGGCCGTTGTCATTGATTGTCGGTTGAGTTGAACAGTCGGGTGACGACATACGGACGCGATCAGCGAAGTGTCTGTCCGCTTCCGCTCGGCTTTCCGCCGTCGAGCCGGTCCGGTTCCGGCTCGGTCGGATCTGCCGGCGGACATGCGCCGAACGCGACGATCACCGCGATCAGATCATCAACGTTGACGGTGCCATTCCCGCCTGGCGGTGCGACGTCAGCCGGGCAGTCGCATTCAGTCGGACCGCCATCTCCCACCGGGAACTCAAACGCGCCCATATCAACGGTCAGACCGAAGATGGGAATGCCGGTGTCGGCGACGGTCGTCACATCAGCGCCGCGTGGATTTCCGTCAATGTCGACGGCCAGGGTTTCAGCCACGATGGTCGAGTCGGCGGCGTCAATCGCGGGCGAACCGTTCTGGAGTCGGAGGTCGCCGCCGGCAAAGTTCACGAACAGCGGATTGAAGTCAATGTTGCCCGCGCCCGGGAAGCCACCTTCAACCGTGCTGTACGACACAATGGCTTCACCCGATCCGGCGAACGAATCGTCTTCGTAACCCCAGACGATGCAGTTCAGAATACCGGGGCGACTGTTGACATCCGAGGTCCAGATGCCCGCGCCGGCCGATGCGGAGTCACCACCAAACGTGCAGTTCACGAAGACCGGACTGCTCAGTGCGACGAATGCAGCGCCGCCAAGTGACGTCGCCGTGTTATCACGGAACACGCAACCGAAGAAGCGTGCGTTGCTGCCATTGCAGAACACGCCGCCACCAGCGCCGGCAGTGTTGTTGGTCACGATGCAGTTGAGAATGATGCCATCGGCATTGCGTAGTCGAATCCCACCGCCTTGACCGAAACTGCCAAGACCGTTGGTGATGGTGAATCCATCGATGATCGGTTCACAGTCAGAGGGGACGTTGACATCACAGGAGATGACCGAGGCAATCCCGCCACCGTCGATGATCGTGGTCATCGGCCCGTTCGTACTTCGCAGCGTCAGGCCTTTGCCTTGCATGTCGAGATTCTCGACGTAGGTCCCGGGACCAACGAAGATTTCATCGCCGTCCGCAGCTGCAGTGATCGCGGCTTGAATCGACTGGCCGCTCACGACATTAAACGTGTCAGCCATCGCCGTCGACGCACCGAGTGCGACGATCGATGCGGCAACTATTTGGACGCGTAGCGTCATGAGACACTCCCTCACCATCGAGGCACCCCAGTCTTCAATTCCAGTGACGTCCCATCAATGGACCCGAAAAGCCCATTCGCGCCAAGTGAATTCCCGAAACTCCCTGTCAAAGCAGGACTTACTCCGTGATTATTGGCCACTGAGTGCGGTCTGTCCACGCCTGAAAGGGGCAGGAACACGGGCGGGCCAGGTGATCTGGCCGCTCCGCCCGGTCCCCCCACACACCAGAAGGCACCATGCCCCGGTGTCCATCATCGCGCTCGCTTCGCATCGCGGAGCGTCGAGTCCAACCATGCATCAAACGACGTGTCGGCCTCAGCCGGCTCATTGTCATCGTCCTCTGTGGGAGATGACGGCGGGAACGTCATGATGTCGTACTGAATCGCAGCGTCCTCATAGCCCATGCCGACGAGGTTGCCGCCAGCCGCGCCGAACGCCGTCGTTCCGAATTGGAAGTACCGCACGCGAACACCGATGAGCGCCGCTGCCTGGCTCACCACATCGCGCGGATCAACGTTGTCGCCCGGTCCCGGCGGGAACGGGAAGCTGTCATTGTTCGACGGATCGAAGTCGACATGACAGAGCTGACTCGACAGGCCCTGTATGCGTGCTTTGCCGACCGCGGTCTGAAGGTTTTCGATCAGGAAGTGATTCGGCACGTCGAAGTCACTCAGCAGGAAACAATCCCAGCATGTGATGCAACGATCCGCACCTGAGAACTTCACTTCGTTCTCGTTCCACACTTCGAAGCTCGCCTTGGTTGTCACCGGACCGGCGGTCTCCTGACGGAGATCGACGGTCATCGGATGCAAGACAACTGCGGAGTCAATCGGCATTGGTTGCGCGAGGGCCGAAGCATCGAAGTTCATCAACAGCAGATCCGGGACGGCGTCGTACAACTGGCCGTCCAGAATGAGCTGGCCTGCCGGCCCTGCGACCGCGCCGTGCGCAATTGCATCATCGCGTACTGCGAACGTACATGCGTTGTACATCCACGCGAACTGTCGTTCGTAGTTGACGATCGGTGCTTCACCCGCACTGTGGTTCCACTTGATCTGCTGGCCAAGATTATTGACCGCCCAGCCAATGACGTAGCCACGCAGCATGCGCTCGCCATTCGGTACCGCGGGATCCACCGGACGTCCCGGCGGGAATCCCGGATCGAGCACGCGGAACGGCGACACACCAAACGGCTGGCCAGTGTCGGCTGACCAGTACAGTGACTGATCGCCTGTCAGCGGCACAAGCACATCAACCCAGTTCCATCCCGGATGCGCACGCTCGTTGCCCATCGCATCCACCGGCGGATCGCCATTGATGAAGTACAACTGCACCTGCACATCGTTGTTGTAGTCATTCGTCAACTGAATGAACGTGTCCTGAATCAACTGGCCTGCGGCATTCCAACGCAATTCAACCTTCGGGAAGACAATCAGACTGCCTTTCTCCGAGCAGTTGCCACGCGTGGGCGGCTGCTCGCAGACGATATCCTGACAGGCAATACCAGCACCGTTCCACAGGCCGCCATTCGCGAGACACGCCGTCTGTGTGAGGAAACCGCACTGTCCGTTGACGAAGCAGCACGCGCCGCCCGGCGGGCATGAGAACGGACCACAGATCGTGCCCAATCCCTGCCAGACACCACCGTTGTTTTCACAGTCAGGTTCCGGCTGCACTGTGCACGAGCCATCGTCGAAGCAGCACGCACCCTGCGGGCATGTGACGGTGGCGCACGTGGTGTCATCACCTTGATACGTACCACCGAGCCCGACGCAATCGAGTCCACCCGCGAGCGCGCTCTGCATGCATGTCCCATCGGTCATGCAGCATGCACCAGGCTGCGGGCAGGTGAAGGTAGCGCAATCGACCAGCACGCCCTGCCACTGACCGCCGGTTGCGGTACAGTCAGCGAGCGGAAGTGCGATGCACGAACCGTCGACCAGGCAGCACGCGCCTGTCGGACACGAGGACGAAACACAATTCGTGCCGTCACCCTGATAGACGCCGCCATCCGCCAGGCACTGGAATCCTGAGATCACGCCTTCGATTCGGCACGTGCCATCCGGCAGACAACATGCACCCGGCTGCGGACACGCCGCACCAGCGCACGTGACGCCGAGGCCTTGCCACACACCGGCAGCGCCGGCGCAGTCGGCGAGCGAGACATTGTCCTGGCACGATCCATCACTGAAGCAGCAGGCGCCGCCCGGGCAATTGACCGTCAGGCAATCGGTGCCATCACCTTGGTATGTTCCACCATCCGCGATGCACTGCGCACCGCCGATGAGCATTTCCATTCGACATGAACCATCGGCAAGACAGCATGCACCCGGCTGCGGACACATCACATCCGCACACGTCGTCGTGACACCCTGCCAGACGCCACCGTTGGTGGTGCAATCCGGCTGACTCTGCTCAGCACAGGTTCCATCCGGGAAGCAGCACGCCCCAGTCGGACAATTCGAAGTTACACAGGTCGAACTGAGTCCCTGCCACGTTCCGCCTGCGTTGATGCAATCGGGTTCAGTGACTTCATCCTGACATGTGCCATCGGTCAGACAGCACGCGCCAGCGGGGCAGACGACCGTCGCGCAGGTGGTGTCATCGCCCTGATACGTTCCGCCGCGCGACGTGCACATCGCGCCACCGATCATCGGATCGATGCCGCACGTTCCATCTGCGAAACAGCATACGCCCGGTTGCGGGCAGTTCGCGGTCGCGCAGTCGCTGCCCAGTCCCTGCCAGCTTCCGCCAGCGGCGAGGCAATCGGCTTCTTCCGTGTCATCGAGACACTGGCCGTCGGTGAGGCAGCACGCGCCGGCGGGGCAATCAACGTCGACACACAGTGTGCCGTCGCCCTGATACGTACCGCCGTCGGTCAGGCATCGTCCGCCGCCGATTTCTGTTTCCTGTCGACACGAACCGTCCGGCAGACAACACGCACCAGGCTGCGGGCAATTGGCATCGGCACACGTCGAGCCGAGTCCCTGCCAGACTCCACCGAACATCACGCAGTCCGGTTCCGTTCGATTGTCAGTACAGATACCAGTCGGGAAGCAGCATGCACCACCCGGGCACTGCACCGTACCGCATGTCGTGCCATCGCCTTGATAGGTTCCACCATCGGCCACGCACTGGGCACCGCCGATGACGGTTTCCATTCGACAGGTTCCATCGCCGAGACAACACGCGCCGGGCTGCGGACATGACGACGCTGCGCACGTCGTGCTCAGCCCCTGCCATTGCCCGCCACTGAGCAGACATGTTGGTTCATCCTGATCATCCACGCATGTCCCATCCGGAAGGCAGCAGGCGCCTGCAGGGCAACTCACCGCAGCGCAGGTTGTGTCATCACCCTGATAGACACCGCCGTCACCCACGCACGTCGCGCCACCGATGACCGGTTCCTGTCGACATGTTCCGTTTGGCAGGCAGCACGCGCCAGGCTGAGCGCATGCCACGTCACCGCACAGCGTGAAGTCGCCGGCGAACACGCCACCGAGCGTGTCACATTGTTCTTCGGGCACAGAGACGCAGACACCAGTCGGCAGGCAACACGCCCCGGGCGGCTGCGGACAATCGAATGTCGCGCAACTCGTTCCATCACCCGCAAACGTGCCGCCCTGGCCGACACACCATGAATTGATCACGTCGAGGCATGAGCCATCGTCGAAACAGCATGCGCCGGTCGGCGGGCACACCACGTTGCCGCAGTTCGTCAGGTCGCCCTGATAGATGCCACCCTTGGTTTCACAGTTGAACTGCACCTCCATCGAGCATGTGCCATCGATGTTGCAGCACGCACCCATGGGCGGCAGGCAGAGCGTGGTTGCACAGCTCTTGCCATCACCCTGGTATTCACCGCCTTGATTGATGCATTCCTGTCCGCCTGGCGGCACAGAGATGCACGAACCGTTGATCAGGCAGCACGCGCCCGGTTGCGCGCAATCGGCGGCTGCGCACGTCACGTTCAGACCGGCCCACTGACCGCCTTGCAACGTACATGCGGGCAGACTGATGTTGGCAACGCAGCTCCCGTCATCAAGGCAGCACGCACCGCCAGGACAGTTCGTGGTTGCGCAGGTCGTTCCATCGCCCTGATACATGCCGCCTTGTGCAACGCAACTACTGCCACCGATCATCGTCTGCTGTTCGCAGGTCCCGTTCGGCAGGCAGCACGCGCCCGGCTGCGGGCAGTTCGCGGTTGCACAGGTTGATCCGAGTCCACTCCACGTACCGCCGGCGGTGAGGCAATCCGGTTCGCTCGTGTCGTCGAGGCATGAGCCATCATCGAAACAGCACGCGCCAGCGGGGCAGTTCGCCGTAGCGCAGATCGTGTCGTTGCCCTGATAGGTTCCGCCGTCGAACATGCAGAACACGCCGTTGATGAGCGGGTCCTGTCGACATGTGCCATCGGGCAGACAGCAGGCACCGGGCTGCGGGCACGATGTTGCGGCACAGGAGACGTTCAGGCCCTGATAGAGACCACCACGTGACATGCACACGATCAACTCGACTTCAGTACATGTGCCATCTGCGTGACAGCAGGCGCCGATGCAGTTGGATTCTGCGCAGGTCGTGTCATCACCCTGATAGACACCGCCGTCGGCCGCACATGGGCCACCGCCGATGACGATCTCGAGTCGACATGTGCCATCGGGAAGACAGCATGCGCCGGGCTGCGGGCAGTTTGTTTCCGCGCACTCGCTGTCCGGACCGGCGAATGTGCCGCCACTCAGCGTGCAATCATCCATGGTCACTTCGATGCACGAGCCATCGGGGAGACAACAAGCGCCCGGCGCCGCGAACGGGCGGAAGCCGCAATCGAGCGTCAGATCGGCGGTCGTGTCATCGACCAGCGTCACCAGCATCACGCCGTCAACGCAATTGCTGTCGGTCTCAGGATCACCACCTGCGAATGCAGTTGTTTCCTGGTAGCCCATCGGCGCTGTGCCGTTGTTCACGACCAGGCGATAGTCGCCTGAGCACAGGCCTGCGAAGAGGTAGTCGCCGTTGAGATCGGTCATCGTCTCATCGAGGAACGTCGGATCGGGCTGGGTATCGAGGAAGAGCTGAACTGGAATGTTCGGCAGTCCGGGTTCACCGTCGTCCTGAATGCCGTTGCCGTTGAGATCTTCCCAGATGCGATCGCCGATCGCGCTGTCACATGGCGCGCGGAATACCGCAAGACTCCAGATCAGTGAATCTGCAACGACACCCGCTTCGGGCGGCGAGACGCATTCAACCACTGTGCTCTCAGCGCCAGCGGGAATGTTGAACGTGAATTGATCGGTATCCCATTGCGCGCCATCCGATGCATCGAATGGGTTGACAATGTCCGGGTTCGCTGTGATCTCGATGCGATCAGGACGATCCGGCGTGGAGTCGCCAACAACGATGGCCAGTTCAGCGGTTCGATCAGCCGCAGCTGCTCCGTACATGAAGTTCACCGGCGTCGTAAAGCCGGGGTCATCCGGCAGACGCGGCGCGTACGCGAAGTCGCAGCCTTCCCAGACGCTGATGCGATATGACCGCGTGTCGTTCGGATCGCTGTAGATGATGAGCAACGAAGCGCCGTCGAGTTCACTTGATTCATCGCCCGGGGTCGGATCTTCGATCATGACCGCGACTTCACCCGGCGGCATGAACGAACCGGCAATGAGTTCCGTCACGTCAGCGCCGTAGATGTATGCGGTGGTGTTTGGCAGCAGCGCGGCAACGTCGTCACCGTCATCGATGTCGACATGGCGCAGCAGTTCGGCGAGGATGACCGCCGATGGCTGGATGGTGTTGCCATCTTCCTGGGGCGGATCGCTCAAGCCCGGATCGGTTCGAGTGAACTCGGTTCCGATCAGCGTACCTTTGACGAGTTGATCGTCGATCAGGATGTCTTCATCACCAAGTACGGTCCCACGCCCGCCCCAATAGATGAACGCGGCCTGAATAGGACCGTCAACCGGCAACGACAGATTTGTATCTGCGCCGCGCGCAAGTCGCGGCGTCGAGACCGTCAGGGTGTTGCCATCGTTGATGGCCTGCGCATCGCGCAGGCCAACGCCTCCGATGACGAAGGAGAGTCCGGGAGCTTGAAGCTGCAGTTCGGGGTTGGGCGACAGTTCCGTTGCACGGACAGCGCTTCCTGCCAGAAGTGACAGACCGAGAGCGGCCATTCCGGCGCGCAGCGATCGCAGTCGAATTTCTCCCATTCCTAAGACCCCTTGTTTACCGCATTTAGCGCGAGTACCCTCGCGCCCGGCCCGCCCTATCTTCCTTCATCGGGGGCCGTCGCCGGTACCGACGCGAGTGGACGGCCATCCGTGTCCGTCGCGGTCAGTTCCGACTGATCCTTCGTATCTCCGGGACGCAATGCCCTGACTGACGCTTCCTGTGCGTCATGCGATCGGGATGTCGTCCATGCCATCAGGCGCGCTTCGATCACCGGCTGGTTTGTGGGGCTGAGTGGTGTTTCCACTGCCAGGCCACTGCAAGCCACGATGTCGAGAACGCCATCATTCGTAAAGTCTGCCATTTCCACGCCGGACATCGCCATCAGTCCGGTGTTGGGCAATCCACTGTCCTTCAGAAACGTAAACGTCTCATCGCCGTTATTCCGCAGCGCAAACACGCCGCGAATCAGACCGGCGCTGCGCTCGAGTCGACCGGTGCAGATGATCTCGGGATACGAGTCACCATCGATGTCACCAATCGCGACGCCGGTCGCACCGCCGACCATGTCCGGGAAGACATCCTGCGTTGCTTTGCGCCAGCGATAGTTCGCATCCTGGAAGTAGATTTCCGGGCCATCGAACCAGTTGGCGGCAACGATGTCGGGGCGACCGTCGTTGTTCATGTCGCCGACCTTGATGCCGTTATAGATGCCCTGCACGGTCGGCTGCGGCAGGCCGACGGAGCGCTCCGAGAAGAAGCCTTCGCCGTCGTTCGTGTACATGCGCGGTCCCTGGAAGGTCGCGGACACGAGATCGAGGTCACCGTCGCCATCCATGTCGTGCAGGATGGAGCGCGGGTTCCAGCCGTTGGCCGGCAGACCGCCGTTGGACGTTGAACGTTCCCAGTTCACGCCGGTGCCATCGCCGAGCCAGAGCGTGAAACCGCCATGATCGCTTGCGCCGACAACAAGGTCGACATCGCCATCACCGTCGACATCGCCAGTGGCAAGGTCTTCAGCGCCCTGGAAGAGCATGACGCGACCTTCCGGCGCGAGTTCTTCGGCGAACATGGAATCCACGACCTTGGTCCATGCGCCAGCGCCGTTGCCGAGGTACACGAAGACACCTTGACAGTGATCGGCAACGCAAAGGTCCAGATGATCATCACCGTTCACGTCGGCGAACTGAATGCCACCGCCGCACGAACGAATCTCAGTCTTCAGGCCGTCGGACGATTCGGTCCAGTTGCCGGTGCCATCACCGGCCCAGGCGCGCACGCCGGTGCCGAGTCGCGGGATCGCGGCCATGTCCATGTGACCATCACCATTGAAGTCCGCGAAGATCGGATCGCATTTCCACATCTTGTCGACAGGAAGGCCGGCATTGCTGGACGTGAACGACAGCGACGGCGCCGTCGGCGCTGACGATGCCGCTGCATCATCCGCGACCGGCACTGTGGTCGACGTATCGCTGACCGTCTCCGCGGTTGCCGCGTTGGTGTTCGCTGCCGTTTCGTCGGCAGGTTCATCCGCGCAACCGACCAGGCACACCGTGGTGGCGGCGAGCATGGTCATGGGTATCAGCACAATTGAATGGTGTCGGTTCTTCATCACTTCACTCTCCTCATCTCACGAATTCGCCGACCCACGGTCGAGGTCGATATACCACTGCCCGTCGATGCGCACCCACCACTCTTCCGTGATGTCGCGTTTCTGGCTTGGCAGCTTGGTCAGGCTTGGATCATTGATCTTGAATTCGACTTCGAAGTGCACCTTGCCGGCATTGCCAATGGCTTGCACCCATTTCACATCGCAACCGATCAGGTTCATGGCCGTCGTGGCGGACTCAAAGCTCTCGGCGTCGAGTTTGTCACGGTCGGCGGGCTCGAGGACATCCTCGAACGATGCCCAGTCACTGCGCTGCTGTGCCGTCCAGGCCTGCACGAAGCGCTGACGCAGCGCGGGTTCAAACTCGCGAATGCGATATACGGGCGCGGTCGGATAGGATTCATCGAGTTGTCCAGGCACCGGTCGCCAGCCGTCTGCGTCGCGATACCACTTTTCCCAGCGTTCGGAGTTGCGCGGCGGCAGGTGTTCGAATCGTCGGATCGAATCCTGTGATGCGATCTGAGCCCAGGCGAACTCACCATCGATTGCGATATCGAGCAGTTCGTAGTCCTGCACGATGAACGGTTCGTTCTCGTCCGCCCACTGCACGTATTCCTCGACGGATCCACCGGCGATGTTCATGTCGTGCTGGTATTCGAATGTGATTGCCCAATCCCGATCGCGTCGCGCGTCCCAGAGGCGCTGAACATGGTGACGGAACTCGGCGTCAGGATCAGCGGCGCTGACTTCAGCGACGGCGACCGCGGCGTTCTGCATGGAAGGCGCGAGATGGATGACCGCGAAGAATGCGGTACAGGCCAGGACGATGCCGGCAATGATTCGCGCTGCGTGCTCGCTCATGGTGTCAAGGCTCCGGAAGTGCGTCTGAAGTCCACCACGGTACAGAATCCCCCCCACGGGTCGATGCCGGTGCAGTGGCAGCGGCAACGACGCGCGGGCACGTGTTTCTTTTGTACCCCGAGAACAGGGGCCGTGCCATCACAAACCCATTGTTTTCAAGTGTTTATCGGTGTAACGAGATATCGGACCTGCGATCAAACGTGGCGTATCGCGATCGACAGGATATCGCCCTTTGGGTGGTTGGGTGGATGCGATGCGGCGGTCAAAAAAGGACAGGGGCGACGCCGAAGCGTCGCCCCTGTGAATTGAGCAGCTGCTCGAACCCACCCCGAGGGGTGAGTGTTCCCGGAGGAACTTATCGACGACCAAACAGCGTCTGGACGAGGCCATCGAACTGATCGTTCGCAGTCTTGTCCTTCAGCGGGGTGCGTTCACGCTCGTCTGACGGCGGAGCCGCGACCTGGTCAGCGATGATGGCGCCCGACTGGACACCCATGCCGACGAGGTTGCCACCAGCAGCACCGTTCGGGGCCGCAGCGGCACCGAAGGTCAGCAGGTGAGCCTTCACACCGAGCAGCGAAGCGGCCTGCGAGACGACGTCACGCGGGTCGATGTTGTCGCCCGGTCCCGGCGGGAACGGGAAATCATCGTTGTTGGCCGGATCGAAGTCGACATCGCAGATCTGCGAAGCGAGACCGTCGATACGAGCCTTGCCAACTGCGGTCTGCAGGTTGTCAAGGATCAGGTGGTTCGACGGACCATCGTCGGTGTAATCACTGGCGAGCGTCTGATCCCAGCAGGTGACGCAGCGATCGAGACCTGAGAACTTGAATTCGTTCGAGTTCCAGACTTCGTAGCTGGCCTTGACGGTGACCGGACCATCAGTTTCCTGACGGAGGTCGGCGTCGATGGGATGCAGGGTGATGTCCAGCTCGTTGAGGAGCGGCGCGTTGCCGGCGTATGCGGCACCACCGTCAGCAGCGAACTGAAGCAGAAGCAGGTCGAAGCCCTGGTCATACTCAACACCATCGAGGTCGAGCTGGCCCGGGGTCAGACCGGTGGAGTTGCCGTTGGTACCGGCAAGTGCCTGGAATGCCCACGCCGGATACTCCCACGCATAGGAGTTGGCGTAGTTCACCAGCGTGCCGAAGCCCGACAGGTGGTTCCAGTTGATTTCGCCACTCTGACCGTCTTCGGCCCAAGCGATGATGTAGCCGCGCATGCAGCGTTCACCAGCGACCTGCGGGTCGAGGCACGGACGTCCAGGCGGGAAGCCCGGGTCGAGCGCTGAAGCGAACGGGGAGACGCCCAACGGCTGACCGGTCGCGGCGGACCAGTACACGGGCTGATCGCCCGTCAGCGTGATGCGGTTATCAACCCAGTTCCAACCAGGATGTGCACGTTCCGCACCGTCAGCTTCGAGCGGTGCATCACCGTTGATGAAGTACATCTGGACAACAACGTCGCCCGGGAAGTCATTCGTCAGGTGAATAAACGTGTCCTGCCGAAGGATGCCTGCCGCATCCCAGCGGATTTCCACTTTGGAGAAGATCAGCACGCTGCCCTTCTCGCTGGCCGAGACGCGATCCTGCGCCATTGCCGTGTTGGGCATCATTGCAGTAGCGGCAAGACCGCATACCAATGTGCCGAGCACACTCTTTCGTCCCATTTCTAGTTCCTCCGTATTTGGGATTCGGGACCCTACTTACTCAGAAGAAAAGTTCGTCAAACATCTGCTTAACCGATCGGACCCACCGATCGTGAACCGCCTGAGTCAACGTGCTGGAGAAGTCTTCCAACCTCCACAACCACTGCCATACCGAAACCAGACAACCGATGTCCGCTCAAGGTGCGTCCGTCTCTCCCCCCGTCTGCTCCGCATTCATGATTTGAGCGTTCCCACATGCCGGGATTCCGGCCCTGATGCTCGCCTCATGCCACACGGCGCGTCCGTTCGGGACTTCGAGAGGGTTCGGCAGCCACCTCCTGAGGAGACTCCTGCACACAGATTCGTTGACTTGCCCGGTTGCTTCACGATGTCGCCAGCCGGTAAGCACCCCCAACCCTACCGATAATTTGAGCACCTGCAACACCTTAGCTCACCGAAAAGTCAACGCTGGTGTCCCTGCGAACACCCTTGCCTTGTGCACCCGGGATTGACCACCTCTGGGCAACCTGAAAGCCGGATGACGTAAAACCACGTAATCCATGTGGTTTCAATGGTTTATACCACCTGAATCGCACCGATCCAAGCCCGAAATCCGACGTCTTGACACGCCGATTCCACGCCCGTCCTGCGCCCCAATTTTTTTTCAAATCGTGTATCCACAAGACGTTAGGCTGGACGTCATGGGAAGGCTGCGCAAAGCTCATGCGGGACGTCCCGAAGTCTGGAACGACCTGATCACATAACATGCTTTTCGACAATGATTTAGACACTATCCCGCCCGCACGCTAGTCCTGGGTCACGGCGTCCCCCCCGCAGCGCGGGTACCGTGTCATCGATACACGTACACCGTACGTCCGAGAATACCCCTCGTGCAAGACCTCGCGCGCCGTTTTCTCCGGTTTTTCAATGGGTTAGGGTTCCGCGCCCCACGCGCCAGCCCCCGCTCCGCCATGCCAGTTCCGGACCTCATCGCCCTCCACCCAACGGATCCGAACCGACACATCCGACCGTCTCGCGACCGCCTCCAGGTCGTCGTCCGGCCCCGCCACCGACCAGGCCGACGCCCATGCATCCGCCGTCGCCCCATCCGGACCTCGCACCGTCACCTCGAACGACCTCCGCAGAGGCTGACCGGTACGCGGATCGATCAGATGTGCGTACCGCGTCCCGTCAATGATGACCGTCCGATAACGGTCACCTGAGGTCGCGATCGCGTCGCGGCGTACCCATGCCGAAACAGGCTTCGCACCGTTGATCGGATCGGTGCTGACGCGCCAGCCGGCCTGACCAGGTGGCGCATCGCCCGCCACGATGTCACCACCAAGGTTGACGAGACATCGTGGCAGACCATGGGCGTCCAGCACGCGGACCGCTTCATCCGCCGCAAACCCCTTGCCGATACCCCCAAGATCCAGTCGCATCGAGGGCGCGAGCATGGTGATACGTTGCGCCCCGTCATCGAATTCGACACGGTGCCAACCCACGCTCTGAAACGCATCACGCCATGCCTCTTCATCGGGCCTGATGCTTGTGGTGCTGGCGCGACGCCAGAGTTGAACGATCGGCCCAACGGTGTGATCAAAGCGTCCGTCCGTGCTGCGCGCCATGGCATCGGCCGCCTTGAGGACACGCCAGAGGTCATCAGAAACCTCGACGGGCGTCCCCGACTGCTCAGCGCACAAACGCATCAATTCACTGTCTTCCCGATAATCGGTCATGACGTCTTCGAGCTCGCGCAGGCGGTCAAACGCGGCTCGAGTTCCGCGGAATGCAGTTGCCTCGTCAGGCGCATAGACGGTAATCTCCGTCCTTGAACCCATGACGATCTCAACATATGAATGCCGCGACAACGTCATCGATGATGATGAACATCCCGACAAACCGAGCATGATCTGCACGGCGACGAGGGCGAGGATCGTCCGATTCGCGTGCGTCATCGTCGGTCTCCTTGGCGTCAGTAGTGCGGCACCGGTGATCGTGAAACCCGCGACGACCGCATCAACCGTGCAGGATACGACAACCGAGTCACCGGCCGAAGCGGCCCCCACCGAGCCGAAACCGCTCGACGTCCCACTGGTGCAGCGCGTCCCGGGGTCGACTCAAGTCATCGAGTTCATTGCCGTGCCCGGCGGCGACGGCATCAAACCATTCGCGGTCAGCAAGACCGAGATCACGTGGGACGTCTATGACATCTTCGTGTACCGGCTTGACCTGGAAGATCGGAACTCAGACGCCGATGGCATCACGAGGCCGAGCAAACCGTACGTTGCGATGGACCGGGGTTTCGGACATGCGGGGTATCCCGCAATCAGCATGTCAGCGAAGAATGCGCAGGCCTTTTGCGAGTGGCTTTCGACCAAGACTGGTCGAACCTATCGACTGCCGACTGTGGCGGAATGGTCGTCGCTGTGCGCCGCCAACGCGTTGACCGATGAACGTCTCGACGCGCTGGCGTGGCACAAAGGCAACGCGAAGAGAAAGACACACGAAGTCGGATCGCGCGCGCCGGATGCACTCGGACTGTTTGACCTGTTTGGCAACGCGCGCGAATGGTGCATTGGTGCCGATGGCACGCCGGTCACGATGGGTGGTTCCTATCGCGATGACCTGGATGCATTGCGGTGCGATGCCATCGTTCCTGCCACGCCATCCTGGAATGCCAGTGATCCGCAGTTCCCGAAGAGTCAATGGTGGCTTGCCGATGCGGGCTTCGTTGGTGTTCGCCTCGTGTGCGAAATAGACCCATGAATACGCGGCAGCGCGTGAGGAGCATGTCATGACTACGAACTCGACGCCGAATCGCGCCGATGGTGCGATCTCACGTCGCGACTTCACCCGCGCGACCGCCGCAACGCTGGTCGCCTCGCCTTTTGCGATTCGCCACAGTGCGCACGCGGCGTCGACGGAAACACTGCATGTGGGCCTCATCGGTTGTGGCGGCCGTGGCACCGGTGCCGCCGCGCAAGCGCTGACCGCCGATCCGAACGTCGTCATCACAGCGTTGGCCGATGTCTTTGCCGATCGCGTCACCTCGCGACGACAGCAATTGACGGAACAGTTCGGCGAGCGCATCCGCGTGCCAGACGAGCGCTGCTTTTCCGGCTTCGATGCCTACCAGCAGCTCATCGATTCTGATGTCGATGTTGTCCTGCTCGCAACACCACCGCACTTCAGGCCGGCGCATCTCGCCGCGGCGGTAGCGGCGAACAAGCACGTCTTCTGTGAGAAGCCGATGGCGGTCGACGTACCCGGCATTCTCTCGGTGCAGGAGTCCGCTCGACAGTGCGCCGCGAAGGGACTGTCCCTTGTGTCCGGTTTCTGCTGGCGCTACAACCCGCCAGAGCGAGCGTGCTTTGCGGAATTACACGGCGGTCGCATCGGCGACATCCGGTCGGTCCATTCGACGTATCTCGCGGGGCCACTTGGCCGCAATCCACGTCAGGACGGCTGGTCAGACATGGAATGGCAGCTTCGGAACTGGTGGCACTTCTGCTGGATTTCCGGCGACCATCTCGTCGAGCAGGCTGTCCACAGCGTCGACAAGATCAACTGGGCGATGCAGGACGTCGCACCGGTGAGCGTCTCTGCGCTTGGTGGCCGTGGCGTGCGCAGCGGACCAGAGTCAGGTAACGTCTTTGATCACTTCACCGTGGTCTACGAGTACGAAAGCGGCGCACGCTGCTTCCTGACAGCGCGGCAACAACCCAACTGCGGCTTCGACAACACGGACTATCTGCTGGGCACGGACGGCGATTGCTACATCAACAGCTGGGGACCGACGCAGGATGTGCGTGGTCCGAACGCGTGGCAGTACGACGGTGAGTACGCCAACATGTATCAGGTCGAACACGATGAGTTGTTCGCATCCATTCGCGCCAACGCACCCATGAACGACGGCGAATGGATGACGCTGAGTACGCTGATGGCGATCGCAGGACGCATGTCGGCGTACACCGGCCAGTCGCTGTCGTGGGAACAGGTCTTGTCCTCCAAACAACGACTCGGTCCCACGGCCTATGACTGGGGTGACGTCAACGCACTGCCGATTCCCGAACCGGGCACGACGCCGTTCATCTGAGGACATCGATCATGATTCACGATCTGACACGACGATCGTTCGTCAAGACCACTGGCGTCATGCTGACGACCAGCCCGCTCATGGCGGCGGAACGTGCTGTGCCCGCCACATCACCGCGCGCGATTCGCAAGGCCGTCAAACTCGGCATGGTCAGCGACGGCACGACCGTCGCGGAGAAGTTTCAACTGCTGCGCGACCTCGGGTACGACGGCGTCGAAGTTTCTCGGCCTTCATCCCTGCCGATCTCAGCGCTGATTGAAGCCCGCGACCAGACGGGATTGCCGATTCATGGCGTCGTGAACAGCCAGCATTGGGGACAACCACTGTCGCACCCTGATGCCGCGGTGCGCGATGCCGGCCGAACAGCGCTGGAGCAGGCGCTGCGTGACTGCAAGACGCTTGGCGGATCGACGGTGTTGCTGGTGCCCGCCGTGGTGAATAAAGAGATCTCGTACTTCGATGCATACACACGGTCGCAGACGGAAATCCGGCGCGTGCTACCCCTCGCCGAGGAGCTCGGCGTGCGCATCGCGCTGGAGAACGTCTGGAACAACTTCCTGCTGAGTCCGATGGAAGCGGCGCGATACGTCGACGAATTCGAGAGCAGCTGGATCGGCTGGTATTTCGACGTCGGGAACATCGTCGCCTATGGCTGGCCTGAACAATGGGTCCGCATTCTCGGTTCACGCATCATCAAGCTTGATGCCAAGGAATACAGCCGCACGAAGCAGAATGAAGAAGGTCGCTGGCGCGGTTTTGACGTCAAGCTGCTCGACGGCGACTGCGACTGGTCGGCCGTCATGACCGCGCTGGACGAAATTGGTTTCGCCGGCTGGATGACCGCTGAATTGTCCGGCGGGGATCGTACGTGGCTTGCGGATGTCGCCGCCCGAATGGATCGCATCATCGCCATCGATGCCGCGAAGGAAAGGACCGCACCATGAAGGATCACCTCTCGCGACGTCGATTCGTGCAATCCACCGGCGCGACGGTCGCCGGCGCTGCGCTGGTGCCATCGGCATTCGGCGTGATGCCTCGGCGCCGCGCGGACACGATCAATGTCGGCCTCATTGGGTGCGGCGGACGCGGCACTGGCGCAGCGCACAACGCGCTGACCGCGGATCCTGATGTGCGCATTGTCGCGCTTGCAGATGTCTTTGAGGATCGTCTCATCGGCTGTCGTGGCCACCTCGAAGGCATGGGTGATCGCGGATCCGTACGCGACAACGCATGCTTCGTCGGCTTTGATGCGTACCGCGAACTTCTGCGTGAAGATGTGGATGCAGTCATCCTGGCGACACCGCCACATTTTCGACCGATCCACCTCGCCGCGGCGGTGGATGCCAACAAGCACGTCTTCATGGAGAAACCTGTCGCGGTCGATCCGACCGGATATCGCACGGTCATCAATGCCGGCGCCAAGGCGACCGCGAGCGGCCTGGGCATCGTTGCAGGAACACAGCGTCGGCACGAAGCGAGCTACCGCGCTGCAATGCAGCAGATTCACGCGGGTGCCATCGGTGAGGTTGTCGCGGCCCGCTGCTACTGGAATCAGGGCGGACTCTGGATGCATCAGCGCAAGGACGACTGGTGCGACATGGAATGGCAACTGCGCAACTGGCTGTACTTCACGTGGCTGTCCGGCGATCACATCGTCGAGCAGCACATCCACAACATTGATGTCGTCAACTGGGCCATGGGCGGACCGCCCGTTCGCGCCCTCGGGGTTGGCGGACGACAGGCGCGCACCGACAGCGCGTACGGCCACGTCTTCGACCACTTCGCAATCGAGTTCGAATATCCCAATGGCGAACACATGCTCAGCATGTGTCGACAGATGGACGGCTGCACGCCGCGCGTCGAAGAAGTCATCACCGGTACGCGTGGCCGACTCACCACGCGACCGGGGTCTGCGATGATCGCCGGTGAATCACCATGGCACTTTGCGGATGACAACCCGAATCCATACGTGCAGGAACATGTGGATCTCTATCAGAGCATTCGGGCAGAAGCGCCGCTGAACGAAGCGAAGACCGTCGCCGAATCAACGTTGACCGCGATCATGGGACGACTCGCCGCGTATACCGGACAGGAACTGACGTGGGATCAGATGGTAGATTCCGAACTGGACCTCGCGCCCGGTACGTACGCGTTCGGATCGCTGCCGACGCCGGACATCGCCATCCCGGGACAGACACCGTTCATCTGAATGCAGGGTGCGAAAGGACTGACCATGGATCGTCGAACGTTTCTTGCGTCATCAGTTGCCGGCGGTCTCAGCGCACCGATGCTGGACGCGGCCGTGCCGGCAGCGCGTCCATCCGGTGATCGATTCGCGTTGCGCTACGCACCGCACTTCGGGATGTTTCAACATCATGCGGGCGAAGACGTCGTCGATCAGTTGGAATTCATGGCGGATGAAGGGTTCACCGCGCTCGAAGACAACGGCATGCGCAGGCGTAGCCCGGAAGAACAGCAACGCATCGCGGACGCGATGACGCGACTCAACATGACCATGGGCGTCTTTGTCGCGCACGCGGACTTTGGCGGCGTGTCGTTTGCGTCTGACAACTCCGAGGTAACCAAACGCCTTCTTAACGACATGCGCGCATCGGTGGAGACGGCCAAGCGCGTCAAAGCACGGTGGTGCACCGTCGTACCCGGCCGGTACGACACGAGGCTCGCGTGGGACTACCAGACGGCCAACGTCATCGACAACCTCAGGCGCTGTGCGGAGATCTGCGAACCCGCGGGTCTCACCATGGTGCTCGAACCACTGAACCATCGACGTGACCATCCCGGGCTGTTCCTCTCGGAGATGCCGCAGGCGTTTCTCATCTGCCGCGCGGTGAACAGCCCGTCATGCAAGATTCTGGATGACCTGTATCACCAGCAGATCACGGAAGGGAACCTGATTCCGAACCTCGATCGCGCCTGGTCGGAAATCGCATACCTGCAGGTCGGCGACCATCCGGGTCGATGCGAACCCACGACCGGTGAGATCAACTACCGAACCATTTTCCGTCATCTCGCTGCACGTGGATTCGATGGCATCGTGGGGATGGAGCACAGCAACAGCACCGGCGGAAAATCGGGTGAACGTGCGGTCATCGATGCCTATGTCGCCGTCGACCCGCGAGCGACGCCGTAGGCTCGCGCACGCCGGGATTTCGTCTCGTCGGCGAATTGGACGACTCGGCACGCATTCCCTGCGTTTCTTTACGCCCCGTTCACAGTCCATTCGTACACTCCCCGTATTGGCGGCGCATCGTGTTGTTCCTTACGGCTGAGGCTGGAGTCGGACCGTGAAATCCGAGCATATTCTCATCGTTGAAGACGAGGCGGATATCGGTGAACTCATTCGTTTTCACCTTGAGAACGAGGGCTTCTCCACGACGGTGATCGAGTCAGGCCGCGATGCGCTCGATCGCGTCCGGCAGGATCGCCCGGGCCTCGTGATTCTCGACATCATGCTGCCTGATCTCGATGGCCTGGAAGTCTGCCGGCATCTGAAATGGGAGAAGAGCACGCGGTCGATTCCAATTCTGATCGTGTCGGCCAAAGGTGAGGAATCAGACATCGTCGCGGGGCTCGAACTTGGCGCCGATGACTACGTCACCAAGCCATTCAGCCCGAAGGTTCTCGTCGCGCGAATTCGAAACGTGCTACGCCGAAACCTCGATGCCGAGGTCAAGGACGATGGCGATCGCAATTATCAGGAACTCGCGGGCGGCTCATTGGTCATCGACCTCGATCGTCATGCGGTGGATGTCGCGGGCGAACCGGTCGAATTGACGCGCACCGAGTTCGGCATCCTGCAGTTCCTGGCGTCGCGTCCGGGCTTCGTCCGCACCCGTGACCAGATCACGTCCGCGGTCCACGGCGAAAACGCGGTGCTGACATCACGCACAGTGGATGTTCATGTGACCGCGATTCGCCGGAAACTTGGTGATCTCGGCGTGATGCTGCGAACCGTCCGCGGCGTCGGGTATCGTCTTGACGAGTCAGCCGCGACGGGAGAACCCGCCGGGTGACTCCGTCCGCCTGGTGCGTCGCATGACCTTACGACTTCGACGAATTCACATTGGCATGCTGGTGATTCAGGTCGCCGGGATTGCGGTCCTGATGATTGTCCTGCGCGCGATGATCAGCGCGACAACCGAAGCACTTCCTGACGCCGATGGGTTACAGCTGCAACGCACCATCACCGCCACCGTCCTGATCGCAGGCACGGCGCTGGTCCTCACGACGCTCATCGTCTTCATGCGCAACGAGAGAAGACGACGGGCGCGACAGGCCGCGATGACCCGGGCAGTTGAGGCGTTCACATCCGGCGATCTGGCCTACCGACTCCCGCCGAACCTCACGGACGGCGCCGATCCGGTCTCAGATGCCATGAACACCATGGCCGCAGTGCTCGACGAGCGACTCGAGCAACTTCGTGCCGACCAGATGCAGCAGAAGGCCATCCTCGAATCCATGAGTGCCGGCGTGCTCGCCCTGGACCGCGATGAACGCATCCTCGATGCGAACCATGCCGCGATCGAGATGCTGAACCTTGGTACGACACCACACGGGCGACCGGCACATGATGTGATTCGCGTACCCGAACTGCTGCAGTTCATTCACGATGGTCAGGCGAACCGGATCAAGCAGACAGCTGAGTTCGCCCTCGATGGAGCTTCGGGCCTCACCGTGCAAGCCGCAGTCGAACGGTTGGAAGACGCCACAGGTGACTTTGGCGGCCTCCTGATCATCATGACGGACGTCACGCAGCTTCGACGCCTCGAGGCCGTCCGAACCGACTTCGCGTCCAACGTCTCGCACGAGCTGCGCACGCCGATCACCAATATCCGTGGCTACGTCGAAACGCTGCAGGACGTCGGTTTCGATGATCGGGAGCGCGCGGATCGCTTTCTCGGCATCATCAGACGGAACTGTGGCCGTCTTGCGGCGATCGTTGAAGACATCATGGCTCTGTCCAAGATGGAACAACGCCCGGGTGGTGACATGATCGAGCGGACCGAGGTGCCGCTGGCGACCGTCATCACCGCTGCGATCGGCCAGTTCGAGAATGCAGCTCTGGCGAAGGAAATCACCATTGATTTCGAGGTCCGGTCACCGGTGAAGGCACTGGTCCATGCCCAACTGCTGGAACAGGCAGTGGCGAATCTCATTTCGAATGCCATTAATTACAGCCCCGCCCGGACCACCGTGCGGGTGTCCCTTGACCGCAATGAGACATCGATTGAGATCCGCGTCTCGGACGAGGGCTCGGGGATCCCGGCGGAGCATCTGGACCGCCTTTTCGAGCGGTTCTACCGGGTGGACAAGGCTCGAAGCCGCATGCTGGGCGGGACCGGGCTCGGTCTGGCTCTGGTGAAGCACATTGCGTTGATTCACGGTGGTCGGCCGGACGTTCGGAGCACGGTCGGGGAAGGCACGGAGTTCCGGATTCTGCTTCCTGTGGAATCGGCAACGGGAACTTGAGCCGAATTCTCGCGATCGAGGCGAGACAACGAAATTTGAACACTTCCTTGACACAACGATAACATTTGGTCACGATCCTCCGCGCGTTCTCGAGCGGGAAAGAGAACTACACGGAGAACCCAATCATGACGAATCGTTGTATGACTGTCCTGACCATGGCTGGAGCCATGGCAGTGTCAACGTCACCGCTGTTTGCAGCGACGGACTCGAGTGTGAACGAACTGCGCGACCGCGTGGCGGAACTCGAAACTGAGCTCGCGGACATGAAGCGTGCCGATGGTGAGCAGTGGCTGACCGAGCGTCGCGCCGATGAAATCCGATCGCTGGTGTCCGACGTCCTCGCTGACGCCGACACGCGCGCATCCTTCCAGGGTGGCCACACCGGCTACTACAAGGACGGGGCCGTCATCGAGAGCGAAGACGGCAACTTCAAGCTCAAGGTCAACGGCCAGGTGCAGGTCCGCTACACCGTCAACTACCGTGACGATGCGCCTGCCGGCGTGGACTCGACCGTTCGCGGTTTCGACAACACGCGCACGAAGCTCATCTTCTCGGGTCATGTACATGACTCGAGCTGGAAGTACAAGGTCTCAGGTGATTTCGGCCCGTTGTCCAACGGTGCGGGCACGTTCGGCCTTGAAAACGCCTACATCAAGAAAGTGCTGGGCAACGGCAACTCGTACGTCAAGTTCGGTCAGTTCAAGCTTGACTTCCTTCGCGAAGAAAACGTGTCTGCGGCAAAACAGCTCGCAGCAGATCGTTCGCTCGTGAACGACTTCTTCACGCAGGACTACTCACAGGGCGTCGAGTGGGGCTGGCACAACGATAACACGCGCTTTAGTGTGGCCTTCTCCGATGGCTTCGGTTCGCGCAACAGTGCGGCCCTCGCCTCCGGTGCTGCTGCCGCCGCTGAGTATGCGATCACCGGCCGCCTCGATTTCCTGCTCTCAGGTGACTGGGCGCAGTTCAGCGACTTCACCTCCATGCCCGGCAGCACTGATGGCACCGCCGTGCTCATCGGCGTCGCTGGTCACTACGAAGAATCCGCCTCCGGCGTCGGCAACATCCCGGCCATGGAAGTCGAACGCTTCACCTACACCGTCGATGGCTCGATCGAAGGCGACGGCTGGAATGCATTCGCTGCGTTCGTCGGCAACAGCCTTGAGTCCGATGCCATGGCTGACGTTGACCAGTACGGCTTCGTCGTTCAGGGTGGTATGTTCATCAACGACAGCAACGAACTCTTCGCTCGCTACGAATGGGGCGATGCGGACATGGCTGGCGTTGAAGACCTGAGCCTCTTGACCGTGGGTATCAACTCGTATTACTACGGTCACAACCTCAAGTCGACCGTCGACATCGGTTACGCGTTCGACGAGCTGACTTCCGGCGGCTTCACCACGGGATCGCTTGATTACGTCCCGACCGCAGCCGACGAAGATGGCGAGCTCGTCATTCGTGGCCAGCTCCAGCTGCTCTTCTGATCGATTTGCGATCAGCGTCGATCTGAGATCTCGCCTCGGATCACGTCCAGAGAACACATCACCGACCGGCCGATTTTCGGCCGGTCGGTTGTTCTTTTGGGCCTCCGTGATCGACGCTTGATTCCTGACGCGACCAGCGCAGGTTCTTGACCTTTTCCTAACACGACCCAACGAGACTTCGGCCGGTGAGCGATTCCGCCACTCCAGATCTACACAGAGGAACACTTCCATGACCACGAAGACGTCGTTGTCGATGCTGGCGATCGCCTCGCTCGCCAGCGCCCTGACCCTGACTGCCCCCGTCGCCGCACAGGACCAGCTCAGTTCGCTCAAGGGCTCCGTCAAGGTCGATGGCTCATCGACCGTCTACCCGATCACCGAAGCCGTCGCCGAGGAATTCTCGAAGCTCGCGCCGCGCGTCCGCGTCACCGTCGGCATCTCCGGCACCGGTGGCGGCATGAAGCGCTTCATCATCGGCGACACCGACGTCTCCAACGCCTCCCGCCCGATTAAGGCCAAGGAGTACAAGAAGGCCGTCGAGAACGCCGTTGAGTTCATCGAGATTCCTGTGGCGTATGACGGCCTGTCCATCGTCGTCAACCCTGAGAACTACTGGGTTGACCAGCTCACCGTGGATGAACTCAAGAAGATCTTCCTCGATGGCAGCACGGTGTCGACCTGGAAGGACGTTCGAGAGGATTGGCCCGAGGTCGCGGTCAAGATCTACTCCCCGGGCACGGACTCCGGCACGTTCGACTACTTCAAGGAAGTCGTCGCCGGCAAGAGCAACTCGATCCGCAGCGATATGTCCGTCTCCGAGGATGACAACGTGCTCGTCCGCGGCGTGGTCGGCGACACCGGTGCCATCGGCTTCTTCGGCTGTGCCTACTACTTCGAGAACAAGGACAAACTGAAGGTTGTCCCGATCGTCAACCCCGAGACGAACGCCGCCGTCACACCAAACCCGGAAACGATCGAGAGCGGTGCCTACGCTCCGTTCAGTCGCCCGCTGTTCATCTACGTCAACGCCAAGGCCGCGGATCGTCCCGAGGTCAAAGCCTTCGTGGAGTTCTACTTCGAAGAGGGTCCGGACCTCGCTGAGGAAGTCGGCTATGTGAAGCTCCCGCGAGCGATCTATCGCAACGCCCAGCGGAAGTTCGAGCGACGCCACGCCGGCACGCATTTCCTCGATGAGAATCACGAGAAGAAGCACGGCGCGCTCACGGACATCTACAAGTAACGTAGAATCCGAATCTCAAGCACCAACACGGCACCGTGGAATATCGGTGCCGTGTCTTTTCCTCCCCCTGCCCTTCGGATACGCAACGGCCGATGAACACGCCTGCGCACGAGGTCGCTGCCGGACAAGCCCGCAACGTGGCCGCGCGCCGGTTTCGCGAGCGCTCGATCATCACGAGCCTCATCCTCTGCGGCGTCTTCTCGCTGTTGACCACCGCATCGATCATCGGTGTGCTGGCCACGGAAACCGTTCGGTTCTTCCAGTACGAAGACGTCCGATCCGAGTTCTCCGCCCTGCCCGGCGAGACCATCGAGCAGTTGCGCGCTGAAGGCATTGAGACGCACGCACCGGTCGCCACCGTGGGCGAGTTCTTCACCGATCTGCAATGGAATCCGTTGCTCGGCACCGAGAAGAACTTCGGCATCTGGCCACTCATCAACGGCACATTGCTCGTCACGCTCATCGCGATGATCGTGGCGCTGCCTCTCGGCCTCATCACCGCGATCTGGCTCAGTGAGTATGCACCCGACCGACTCCGTCGCATCCTCAAACCCGTGCTCGAAGTCATCGCCGGCGTGCCCACCGTGGTCTTCGGCTTCTTTGCGTTGACCTTCATCACGCCGGCCATTCGATTCGAGTTCATGGAGAGCATCAACAATCCGTTCGGCGTCGGGACGTACAACGCGCTCAGCGCCGGTATCGCCGTCGGCATTCTCTGTCTGCCCATCGTGACATCGCTCTCCGAAGACGCGATTCGCGCCGTGCCGAAGAGTCTTCGCGAAGGTGCGTACGGCCTCGGTGCCACTCGGTTCGAAACGTCGACGAAGGTCGTGCTGCCCGCGGCATTGAGCGGCATCATCGCGGCATTCCTGCTCGCGGTCGCCCGTGCCGTCGGTGAGACCATGATCGTCGCGCTCGCCGCCGGTGCATCGCCGATGCCGCTGAACAACATCGCGGATCCACCGATCGTCCAGCCGGACGTGATGGTGATCGCCGACGCTGAGTCACGTGATATACCCATCGTAACGACCGATGCGGCGATGGAAACGGCGGACATCGCCGTGGCTGATGGCCAGGGACTCGGGCAGATTTCCATGTCCTATGCCTGCGCGGATCCGAACCACATCGTGCGCATTGAACTCCTGCGTGTTGACGACAACGTGTCGGACGTGATCGGCGAGCGATGGTCGTGTTGCGATGCCACGTCCTCGTTCATCCCGACCGAAGGCCTCGATGAAGGCACGTACCGTGTTCGTGTCATTGCACACGAGAGCAACGCGCCCGTCGAGGTGAATGAGATTACAGCCGTCATTGGTGACCGCGCATCGATCGCGGCTTCACTCGCCACGCCCATCGACGTGCGGAAAGAAATCCAACCCATGACCGGCTACATGGTGCAGATCTTCCTTGGCGACGCGAGCAATTTCGGCCCCGAATACCTGTCCAGTTACGCCGTCGCGGCCACACTGTTTGTCATGACGTTGATCCTCACGCTGATCGGACATCGCGTCCGCGTTCGCTATCGCCAGGTGTACGACTGATGATGAGCCAAGACGACGCCATCGCGAAACGACGAAAGCAGCGCCTGCGCCGTGACCGCATCTTTGTGGTGATCTGCATTGGTGCGGCATCGTTGTCAGTGCTGAGGTCGGTGTCTTCGGTCGCCCAACGCTCAACAACAATGTGGAGACGCTGTACTGGGTGCCGGCGATACTGGAGAACGGTCCCGAATGGTTCGC
>JBCCFX010000009.1:0-34094 GCA_039029515.1 Planctomycetota bacterium | reverse complement strand
GCCAGAGTGGTGATTCCAGGTGACGGGTATCATAGGCGAACAGACAGCGACCTGAAGCACAGTAAAAGTGAGTATCTGCGTCGAACCGGGTGAGCGCGTTCGAGACAGTGCGCAGGAAATGGCCGCACCGTTCCCGATGCTGGTCGTGGCGACAAAGGGCACGACTGAAGGCGAAGTCGATGGTGCTCGCGTCTCGCTGCCGGCAGGCAATACAGTGTTCATCCCTGCCAACGTCGCGCACAAATGGTGGAATGACACTGATGAAGCGACCGAGGCAATTCTCATCATGTTCGGCGAGGGTGCGTGAGGCGGCCTGGTTGCACTCGAATAGGCAGCGTCACCATCACCGTTGTCTACAGCGGTCTGCGTCGGGCGAGTCAGGGTGGCGCTCGGTGATATAGGTCGATTCGCGCAGCGGCACTTCAATCGTATGGAGCAGTCCATGTGGTTGCGGGTGGCATTTGAAGACGCCACCAAGCTGATGCTCGACGAAGCCTCGGACGAGCGCGAGTCCGCGGCCTTCGCGGATCTCTGGCATGACGGCACGGTGCAGGCCATGTTCCTGCCAATGCAGTTCGACGGTCTCACCTCGGCGTTCCCAATACACTTCGATGGTGCCCTCAGTGGCGCAGAGCGCACCGTGACGAATGGCATTGGAAGCAAACTCGTTCAGGCACATGGCAATTGGGCCGGCGACGCTTGCGGGTAGTGCGAGGTCGGGGCCATGCGTGGACAGTCGCCTGAGCTCTTCAGGGGCCAGAATGGCGAGTGTGTCCTCAGCGAGTTTGTGCATGCCCACGCCACGCCAGTTGCGAGCCGCGAGTTGATCCTGAACCGCGGTCAGCGCGTGAATTCGGCCGGTCAGTTTGCCCTGCAATTCATCTTTTGTGGCGCTGGCCGATCCGGTCATGGCGATGAGCGATTGAATCGTGCTCATATTGTTCCGCACGCGATGATCAAGTTCGTTTCGCATCAGGCGCTCGAATGCTTGCGACTGCTTGCGGGCGGTAATGTCTCGTGTAATTGCCTGGACATAGACGTGATCACCAAGGTCAAGACGATTGAGCGTGACTTCGGTGATGAACGGCGTGCCGTCACTGCGAATATGATCCCACTCGAATCGTTGTGGCGTGCCCGCAAGAGCTGCTGTGACCATGGACTCGGCGACCTGCGCGGATGGTGTCCCGTCCGTCTGGAACATTGGTGACAAACTCGTATCAGCGGGTGACATGCCGATCAATTCACCGCGTTGCCGGCCGAAGAACTCGCACGCAACGGAATTACAGTCAATGAAGATCGGCCCCTCATCCGTCAGGTCCATCACGAAAATGGCATCGCCTGCGGCCTCGAAGAGCGTTCGATACTTCTCATCGCTGGCGGCTCGAGTTTTCTCGGCCGCGACGCGATCTGTGATGTCGCGCGTAATGGCCTGTACATACAGCGTATCACCGACAACGAGGCGATTCAGTGTCACCTCACAATGGAACAGGGATCCATCGCCGCGATAGTGATCCCACGCAAACTGCTGTGGTGTCCCTTCGAGCGCTGCTCGAACGACTGTCGCGGCCAGTTCCGCGGACGTGGAACCGCCGGGCTGTATATGCGGTGACAACAGTGGATCAGCCGGCGAACGTCCGATGATCTCTTCGCGCGGCAAGCCGAACATCTCCGGAGCCCGCGGATTGCAGTCGAGAAAACGAAGTTCCTCACCTTCGAACCGGAGCAGAAAGATACTGTCGCCCGCTGTTTCAAACAACGTTCGAAGCATGGCATGGCTTGTGGCATCTCGGTGGTCGTCAGGAGTGATACTGACGTCGGAGTAGTCCAACGTTGTATCGTGTCTATCGCCTGATTTGTCGACGTTCGCCATGTGTGACGACCTCAACGGTTGAATCGATCCTCCTCAATCCAACATGCGGAGTATACCATCCGGATTGAGCATGCGCGTGAAGTCCTGCCTGTTGCACAGGCACGATCCCGCGTCAGATAGTCGGAATCACAGGTATGACAGGCAACGCATATCGGCCTCTTAACGGCGACGAGAAGACGCATATCAACCATGTGTTCACGCGTCTCTATGGTCATTTCAAGGAGTGGCCGTCCTACCACGGTGATCCGGCCGGGCTCATCGCATTTGCTGAGTACGAAGGCTGTACAGACAGTGAATGCTGTCGTGACATCCTCAACGAAGCAACACCGTTTGCCGAAGCACAGGCACTCGTCGATACGCACGGATTGACCTGGGTCATGATCGAATTCCCACATGGCGGGCAGTATGGCGTGATGCACCCTGCGCTCGATGAGCCGATCAGTCTTGCCGCGCTGGGAACAATGACTGAGGACGATATCGCAGTCTTGAAGCGATCGATTGACGGTTGATGCCGTCGTGTGTCGTGAGACGTGACGTGATATATGACCCACATGGTCAGTATGCATGACTTCTGTCATGATGTTGTCGCGTCGCATCCGATCGACTCTCCTTCTTTCGAATTGAACGTGCGCTATGCCGATCTCTCCGCTTGATGTTTATGTTGGCACCGTCGGCGCGCTGATCGTCGTCGCGGGCGTTCTGCACATCGTTCTACGACTCTCCGGTGCCGACGGTCCGATTGGTCGAAGCCTGATGCAGGCGCCAATGCTGGATGTCGTCGTGTTCATCTTCACTGCGATACCGCATGTCGTCGGCCCGATCCTCGCAGGCTGGGCAGGTCTCGGCGCCGCCATTGGCGGGCAGGTGAGCGCCATGCTTGTGTGGACCATCGCACATGAACTGCTCTACCGAAAAACGACGCGCGGACGTCCGCGCATTCATGCCACCTTGCGCCGACTTGTCGGCGGCTGGCGAAATCACTTTGCCGTCTGGTGGACGGCACTCGCGGTCCCTGTGTTCTGGATCATTCGCCTGTCCGAGTTCATTGTGTATCCCCCGCTTACCTGGACCGTTCGACTCCCGAAGTACAAGCAAGGTGACTGGGTGAATCTCTCGCGGCACAAGTTCGAAGGCCTCGTTGGGTACGACCTGATCTGGTGCCTGTACTGCGACTGGATGACCGGCGTCTGGTCGCTCGGGTCAGAGATGCTCCGGAACGTGGAATCGTTCTGGTGTCCGATCCGTTTCAGCAACGCCGCCAAATGCGCGAATTGCAAGATTGACTTTCCTGACGTCGAAAACGGTTGGATCGCCGCCGACGGCTCGATGGATGATGTCGCCGCGCTGCTCAGCGCGAAGTACGGCAAGGATGTGAATGCGTGGTTCGGCCATCCGACGCAACTCACGGTCGGCGAAACCGATACGGCCATGCCGGATGGTGACGACTGATCACGCTCAGCCCGATCTATTGCTCGCAGTCCCGGCGTCCACGTCGGTATGATCTGATCTCCCAATCCTGACAGGAGCCAGAACATGCGTCAGTTGAAACTTCTCGTCGTTGGTGTGATTGCGGTCTGCTCGCTGAGCCTGATGCAGACGCCGCGCGCGGATGCGGAGTCCCAGGATGCCGCGACAACGGCCCCATCGGAAAAGTGCGTCCTGATCACCGGGGCGAATCGCGGTCTCGGTCTCGAGTTCGCAAAGCAGTACAGCGACGCGGGCTGGACAGTCATCGGTACGGCGAGGAAGCCCGCGGAAGCGAAGGAACTTCGTGCGACTGGCGCGACCATCATGAAGTTGGACGTCACGAGCGATGCCGATGTGGCGCAGCTTGCGACCGATCTCAAAGGACGATCAATCGATCTTCTGATCAACAACGCCGGCATCGGCGGCAACATGCCAACGCTTAAGGAACTCGATATCGATCGCGCAGCGCTTGTGCTGGACGTCAATCTCATCGGCCCGATGCGCGTGACGAATGCCCTGCTCCCGAATCTTCGCGCGGGTGAAGGCAAGACGATCGTCTCGATCAGCAGTGGTCTTGGTTCCATCGAACGGAATACCGGTGGTCGCTTCCACGGGTACCGCGAGAGCAAAGCAGGACTCAACATGTTTATGCGTTCGATCGCCAACGAGCTTCGCTCCGAAGGCTTCACCTGCATTGCGATGAGTCCCGGCTGGGTGCGCACCGACATGGGCGGCGAGAACGCCACGCTTTCACCGGAGGAGAGCATCACCGGCATGCGCGCGGTCATCGATGGCCTGACCATCGAGCAGTCGGGTCAATTCCTGAGCTATACGGGCGAAGAGTTACCGTGGTGAGTTCATTGCCGTTGCCGGATCTTCTTTGAACTCCATTCGCTCGGCGGCGTATCAACGTCCTGACTCCGGCGGGTGAAAGGAGCTCCGGTGCACGACACCAGTGTTCACGACACCGACGATGGGAGGTTGCTGGAGTACCTGCGCGAACGCGATGTGCCGTGTCCGCTTTGCAAGTACAACCTGCGCGATCTGACGCAACCGCAATGCCCGGAGTGCCACCACGACCTGAAGCTGACCGTGGGCGCGGTCAATCCGCAGTTCCTGTGGTTCATCGTGGCGCTTGCGCCGTGCATCTTCGCCACGATTGCGGCTGTACTTCTGTTGATTCCGATGGGCATGCAGATGGTCTTCGGCCAGACGCCGCCGCCACTGCCGATGTGGGCGCTGGATGGCACAGGCTGGCTCAGCGCGGTCGCAGGTGTCATCCTGATTCGCGACCGGTTTCGGTTTCTCGGCATGCCATTGCAGCGCCAGCGCACGGTCGCGGCGATCGTGTGGTTTCTGCACTTCATGCTGTTCTTTGGTTGGATGGCGATCATGCTGATCGTGTCCGGCGGGCCATGAGCGTGGCGGCGCATCATTGAGAATGCACGACGGAATCTGTGTCCGGATCTGAGCCGTATCAGACCGCGTCAGTTTCGATGAATCGCACCATGTGAATCTGATCGGCGTACTGGTCGGGTGCGAACTTGATCTGCCGAACGCGCCGGCCTTCTTCACGAAATCCAAGTGATTCGTACAGTCCGAGTGCGCGCGAGGCGGTGCTGATCACCGTCAATCCAATCCGCTCGACACCCACTGTCGGCGCCCACGCAATGAGGGCGGCCAAAAGAACTCGGCCGATGCCTCGACTCCGCCATTCCGGACGAACCCACAGTCCGAATTCACCCTGATGCGCAAGGCGCCGCCGCATGCCGGCTTCAAACTGCAAATAGCCAACGATGACGTCATCACGCGCGGCGACGAGGACGAGCTTGCGTTCATGATTGGTGGCGGCAGTGATCTTCCGCCGGAAGACATCGGCATTCGATGTGAATTCATCGGCCTCACTGACGGCGCCTTCGCCGTCCTCATGTGTCACTCGGGCAAGTTCAAGGATTGAGTCGGCGTCTTCGGGCGTGGCTGATCGCACGGTCACAATCTCGTCGGTCTTGAGCAGGACGGTCTGTGCAGGGTGAATCGCCATGACGCGGCCGATGGTAGCAGGCATGCCGTCTCGCGGATGCGGCGATCGCAGCGAGTTCATTCAAGCACGGTGACGATGGCCACATCTAGTCTGAATCGTCGGCGGCACCGCCTCCGTTGAGGCTTGACATAGCCAGCTGTGACTGTGGATAGTCGTCGTCGTCTTTTGTCTGTGCATCCCATTCGGCACGTGGCTTCAGAGGGCCGACGAAGTGTGATGTGATGAGAGCCTGCGCTTCGATCCAGTCAATAACATTCTGACGCCGTTCGGCGCTGATCGAGTTGAGCTTCCCAGGTTCCACCCAGCCACTCCAATCCTCGGTATGTCCACCTCCACCAAACTGAAGCTGTGCCGCTTCGATCATCGCCCTGAATTCATCGAGAAATGCACTCCGATCATCATCGTCCATCGAGATCATCCGAAACGCGATGGGAAAGACGCTTCTCGCCGCAGACGCGGGATAGAGGGCGAGACGAAGCATCCACAGGATCGACACGAGCATGCCAATCACTATGCACGTCAAGATGATTGATGCAGTCAGATCGAAAATGGAAAACCACTTCAGCCAGATCCCGCAGATGATCAAGCCGAGAAGCTGCAAACAAGCGAGACTTGTCGCGACGAACACTGCGAGCTTGGTGCATTCAACGGCGATGGCCAACGCAACCCCCATCGCCCCTTGTCGTCGTTCGCCTCGTGAATCTTCATCGCGATCCCTGGTAAGAAAGGATGCAATCGGCTCACCGATCGGGCTGATCAGATCGGCGATCGCACTGATGATGTTCCCAACAATTTCAGCGATCATTCGTCCATCCTATTCAAATTCTGTCGACGGCTTACCTGTACGATGCACCGCAATGGAAACGTACTACGACGAGATTGATGACGACATCCTGATCCTGGTGGTTGATGGCGGCCTGAACAAAGGAACCGCCGAAGAGCTTGCCACCAAGATCGAGCAGCTTGTCGACGTCGGCTTGCGCAAGCTGATCGTCGATTGCAGCCAGTTGAACATGATCACCAGTTCGGGACTGGGCGTGCTCGTGCGGATCCACAATCGCATGAAGGCGCACGATGGCGACGTGAAGATCGCCGGCGTGAAGAGCGTTCTCGCACAGGTTCTGCAGATCACGAAGCTGGATTCACTCTTCGAGTTCTATCCGGACGTCAACCGTGCTCGTTTGGCGTTTCGGCCGAAGGGCTGAAGCAGCAATGCGTTACAGGTCGCCCTACCAAACGCATGACATGGTCATATGACCGAAGAGCTACGTATTGGGGCAGTGACAACGACGTGCACGGTCGGCTCAGCGCTCAACCACCCATTGTGCAATGACATGCGTGGCATTCTGCCGAGCACTGCCCAGATTGCAAGTCGGGATTCTTGCACTTTGAGTCACGTGGCAGTGCAGCTTGCGAATATCATCGCAAGTATTCCGTGGGAACTCTGCCCACGGTGCGCATTAGCTTGGGAGGTGAAGCATGATGAATCTTCGCGTGTGTATGTGTGCACTATTCGTGACAATGTGCGCTACTTTGTCCTTTGGGCAAGGAATTGGGAATAATGCTCCGAGGTTTGACTACAACTTTGGCGAGTTTATGTTCACGAGCTGGGACGCGAACATAGAGCTCACCGATACGGTGACCGCCGGATGCATGTCGCCTGCATTGTCGATCCCATATGCAACTTCGGGTGGAGCGGTTGTCGCTGCAGGCGATGATGTCGATGTACCTGGACCCACATTGGTGGCGGATATGGCAAATGTACAGGCCACCACCTGCGAAGTTGGACGCGCATTCGGGGGCCCAGTGAACATTGGTAACGTCTTGATCGAGACGCTTCACGATGAGATCGCAATGTCGTCAAGCATCAAAGTGCAATTTGATGAGTTTGCACTGGTTTCCTGCTCCGGTTCCGCATGTCAAACGAGTGGCGACAGATGCGCATCGGCGCGCACGAACGCAATGATCGAGATCTCCATGTCGGTTGAGTTCTTCGTGACCGATCCATGTCTAGTAACCGGAGGTGTTATTGTCTCAATGACATCTGATTGCGATGTAACGAGTTGCCTACCTGTCGTTGTGGCGAGTTCACGAGTCCAGATTCCGAATAACAATGCTCAGCAAATGACGCCGGCTGTTCTGGGAGGAACAGGTCATGCACAGGGAAACTTTGGAACACCAAACATTGTGCCACTTCCGGCAGGCCTGTGCACCATGGACTTTGACGTTCTCATTGATCAGCAGGCACTTGCAGAGGCCAACTGTGCCATGGCCTCGGACTCAGAGGTGTGCGAATCTGTTTTCACGGTTGCAACGCTTATCAAGATTGTTCCGCCGCAGAATCTCAACAATCCTGCCGTCTTGCCGGCGGGATTCCTGGCGGCTCACAATGTCCGGTTCTCAGATTACGTCACGGCAGTCGGAAACCCGGTACTGCTGGATATGAACCAGAATGGTGTACTCGATTCTGTCGAGATCGCCTTTGATCCGACGGTTGATGCCAATGTCAACACTATTCTCGATACTGTCGAGGTCGATGCGGATGGTGATGGAACGCCAGATTCCTGCCAGGGAAGTTCTGGTCTTTGAGGAGTCTTGTAAATAGGTAGCCGGGTTGACAGTCAGTGCCGGCCGTTGCATTCACTCCGGCGTGCCATGATCTTCAGTTGACGCGACAATGCCCTGTTCGTCGTAGTACGTCCAGATTCCAACCTTCTCGCTACGCTCGTACTGGCCCTGAGTTTGCAGTTGGCCATTGCGGTGATACCGCACATACGGACCGTGCCAATGATTGTCTTTGAAGCCATATTCGAAATTGAGTTGGCCGTTGTCATGCCAAGAGCGAAGATGGACGCGCGATGAATTCTTGAGATGTAACTCCCAGACTTTCGTGCCATCGGCGAGCCAGATCGTCTGAACGCCGGTTCCGTCGACAACTTCGGATCCTAAAGATCCGTCCGGTTTGAAACACTGCGATGTCACCGGATCACCGTCGGGCAGAGGCATTGATGGCAGAATATCGACCATGCTGATGAGTATTGTTCCTTGCTCCCGCACGGTTCCATCTGGGTAATAGCCAGTGAACTCGTTGATGCCGGGTTGTGTGAATTCGTATCGCCAATGGCCACCATCGTCACTGAAGTCATCCGTCACACCGGTCCATAGGTAGCCGTGCTAGGTGGTAGTGTCCGTGATTCCGAGGCCACGATAGTGGGCCGTGATTGACCACTCATCTGACAAATGCGGTATCGATCGCTCGGTGCGCAACAGGACGAGGACGCAGATTCCAAGGAGGAGGATCACACCCGCGCACACAAGAGCAAGACGGTGCCGGCGTGTCATGGAAAGAGCCATATCGAGGTTCATCGTATGTCCATGATCAGGAGGCCTTCGCAGCAGAGACCTCTCACGTCACCCACAATGTGACAACCGAGATCAGCGCGGCCAAAACGATCATCGCCAAGACGATCAAAGCGATCGTGATGCAGTTGCTGACCCACTGGCGGAGCGTCATCCGATCTCGCGGAAGCGGCGTGTCGTCTGCTTTCGGTGGCACGAACGCAGCGCCAAAGACACCCGATGTTGACGTGGACGTTTGATCGGTGGATCTCATCCAGACCACGATCGACGGCATGTCTGATTGGACTGTTTGCCGAGCTTCGCCAGCCCGAGAAATCAGCCTGCGGATTGGCGGTAAGAGCATGACGGGAAGGAGCAGAGCCCAGTAGCCACCAAGCAGGATGCCCGTGACTTTCAGCGGCACAAGTGTCTGTTGAAGAATGGCCGCCACGATCGAGAGAGTGCCCGCCACAGCCATGCCGAAAAGGCCAATCCCGACGAGGCTTTCGACAGCATCGCTCATCGAAGCGGTGCGACGACCGATGAGCGCTCGAACCCGATCGTCTTCTTCATCCGAATCCCAGTTCACGCAGAACGCGTCGACCTCATAGTTGCCCGGCGGTACAGATCGTTCGTTCGCATACGCGGCTTGAAGCGTTGGCAACACATCTTCGGCACCCGCGACCATCAGCCGGCCGCTGGGCACGCGAAGCAATGCGTTCTCCACACCGCAATCGCTCTGCTCAAGCCATTCAACGGGCGGTACCTCGTTCACCACGAAACGGAAGGTCGCGCCGTGATCACTGCCGTACCGGAGCGCCTTGCCTGATGTCGATGCCATCGAAAGTATGGCCTCAAAATCAGCCAATTCATCGTCGACCGGTTCGATCAGCGTCGGATCGAAGATCACGTACTCGGCGACATCAGTTGATGCAAAGAGGTCAAATTGCATGGATCGCCCCGGCACATTTACGACGCCTGGCATGCTACCACGGGCACGCTATTGAATGTGCAGGCGCTTCATGCCGGGTGACGGCATGGAACGGATTACTGCCCGAAACGTGTGGCCTGTTCTTGAAGCGAGAGCCTCATATCGCGGCATCGAATGCACCACTCAATGCCAGACCAGAAGAGAAATCGGTGGACGAACAGCTCGCCGTCGACATCGCACTCGTGAAATGCGAGCTCATCGAGTCCGCTCGACGACGGCGCTCCTTTCTCGCTGAAGTACGAACGTTGGTCAAACCGAGAAAGGTCGACATAGTCAATTTCGAGCTGCGAATAGCCCACCTGAAGGTCACCAACCACGAGCGTTGTCGTCAGGACATTTGCGTCAGGGTCAACTGTCAACGACTTCACGATTGCATCATGGAGTGCAATGTCATCGTGAAGTCGCCGTACATCGGGTGGAAGGCGCGATGCACACGCTGCGTAATGACTTGCGTAGGCTGCCGCAGGATCATCGACAAGCGCAGGCTTGCCATGCCGCCACCAGTCATATGTGAAGAACTTCATGCTGCGGCCCATACTACCGAGTCAGTTAGGCTGGCTTCAGCGAAGCAGGCCTACGGATTCCGCGTTGCCAGCAGGAAGAAGTCAAAGTCCGTTGTTCCACGAAAGCTGCCGCGCCGCCGTGCGATCTGGAACGTGTACGTGCCCGGCTTCACCGTCAGGCATGCCCGATCAACATGTCCCTTGAGCATGGCCTGTCGCACGGCTTCCGGCGTCGAGTCATCAATTGACAGGCACACAAACGAAGCGGAGTCGACGGCGATCTCAAATGAAGAAACACGTGATCGGCGCGGCTTCATTTCATCCGGGACTGCGATCGGCACAATCAGTTTGGATCCAAGCAACCATATTGGCCAGCGACCGTCACCGTCGGTTTGCATGATAATCACGCCGTTGGCTCGGACGTAAGCCGCAACAGGGTCGTCTGTCGAATTGTAAGCATCGCACAAGTACGTCGGATCGCACATGAGCAATGTGCCATCAGGGACGTCGATCGTGTCAATGCCGCTGAAGCCCAGGTCCGGATACCACTCACGCGGGTCCTGGATTGGTGCCAACTCACTTCGGCGGAGTATTTCCGGTTGTGCCAGGTAGCGAAGCATCACACGGTCCAGGTCAGGATGAAGACGGTGACTGCGACACTCAAAAGGCGGCTTCTCAGGAATCGCATCGCATCATCGTAACCAGCCGATCTTCCCGTCGTATGCCACCGGTTACATACCTGTGACCAAGGTGCACCCCTTTCGGACGTATGTTCTATGAGCCGCCGGTCGAACCGACGACATCAGCGGGTTGTCGCGGCTCGCAACCTGGAACCCTGAAAGGAACGTGTTCATGAAGAACGGTGCACTCATCTCCTCCATCGCCGTTGCCAGCCTGACCGTTGGCGGCATCCCAATTCTTGTCGCCAATGCTCACGAAGCAACGCCGCTTCCCGTCGAGACCTCGACCGAAGCCAGCGAGAACGTGATCGAACTCGCCATCTGCCTCGACACCAGCGGATCGATGGATGGCCTGATCAACTCTGCCCGGCAGAAGCTCTGGACGATCGTCAACGATCTCGCCAAGGCCGAGCCGACCCCGACCCTTCGCGTTGCCCTGCTCAGTTATGGCAATGATGGCCACAACGATGAGAACGGCTGGGTCAACGTCGAAACGCAGTTCACGCAGGACCTCGACACCGTCTCACAGATGCTCTTCGGATTGACGACCAATGGCGGCACGGAACTTGTGGGTCGTGTCGTGCAGACTTCGCTCGAGGAACTCGAATGGCATCCGTCATCCAGTGCGCTGCGCATGATCTTCGTTGCCGGCAACGAGTCCGCGCATCAAGACGACAAAGTCGCCGTGCGTGAGATCTGCAAGGATGCTGCGTTTCGTGGCATCGATGTGAACTCCATCTACTGCGTCTATGGCGATGATGACAGCGAGGTCCGCCCGGGCTGGCGTGAGCTTGCCATGGTCGGCAACGGTGAGTTCGCCATGATTGATCAGGACAATGGCACGGTCGTAATTGCCACGCCAGTTGACCAGACGTTGATTGCACTCTCTGGCGATCTCAATAAGACGTACATTCCGTTCGGTGCCGCCGGACAGGCCGGTTGTGCCAATCAGGTTGCGCAGGATTGGAATGCTGCGCAGATGAACACCGCGAACGCGGCATCGCGCGCCGCGACGAAGGCCGGCAAGCTCTACACGTGCGGCTGGGACCTCGTCGATGCGATTCGCACCGAGCAGGTGAAGCTTGCGGACGTCAACACGGACGATCTGCCCGAGAACATGCAGTCCATGACCCACGAGCAGCGTGTGGCCTGGATTGAATCAATGCAGACGCAGCGCGCGGTGTTGCAGGATCAGATCAACGAGCTTGATCAGCGCCGTCAGGCGATGCTGACACATGAGTTGTCGCGTCAGGCGTCAACGAATGTTGGAAGCTTTGATATCGCGATCCGCAGTGCAATTCGTGATAAGGCTGAAGCCAAGGGATTCCGATTCGCCCCGCCGGCACCGAAGATCGTCCTTGCGAGTGTTCCCGCCGGAACCAGCATCCCGCAGTCGTTTGATTACTTCGTTCGGTTCGGCACGGGTTCGATGGACACGTGGGTGGCCAACGACATCGTTGAGCGATACGAAGATGCACGCCTGAAGGGCAAGGACTTTGGCCACGATGAGCACATCATCCCCGGCACCGATGAAGCGAAAGCGTTCATCAACACGCTGCCGGAACATGTCCGCGAACTCGTGGGTTCCTTGGAAGGTGCGCTTTATCTGGGCTGGAATGACAAGGTCTACCTGCTGACTGGCGGGTGTTGAGACCTGCGATTCGCAGACAATTTGGACTCATCGACAAGCCACGGGACGACGGTCCCGTGGCTTTCACCTCGATCTGGTGTTCTCGTGGGCAATCTCAAGTGCCATCTCTCGTTGAACGCTGGAAGGAACCTCGGAATCTGGTCGATATGGCTTTACACTCGACTATGACCTGTACGCAGACCATTCTCGTCGTTGAAGACGACGCTGCCGTTCGTCGCGGACTCGTCGACGCCTTGCGCTTCGCCGGGTATGCGGTGATTGACTCTGGCAGTGGTCGCGGTGCAGTTGATCTTGCGATCGAGTCTTCGGTCGATCTCGTACTCCTGGATGTGATGCTGCCGGAAGTCGATGGCTTCACGATCCTCGATGAACTTCGTCATATCGAACCGACGCTGCCGGTCATCATGGTGACGGCCCGCGGCGCTGAGGATGACCGGGTGCGCGGACTCAAGACTGGCGCCGATGACTACGTCGTCAAGCCGTTCAGCGCGAATGAAGTATTGGCACGCATTGAAGCCGTGCTGCGGCGGTCGCCTGAGCGGCGCACCGACGTGCGCGGCCTGACGAGCTGCGGATCACAGATTGACCTGGAACGGCGTGAAGTCCACCGCAACGGCACCACGACGTGTGCGCTCACAGAACGTGAAGCAGCAATTCTCCGTTACCTGGCTGTCAACCGCGCACGCGCTGTCGATCGCGATGAGCTTCTGCACCGTGTGTGGGGACTCGATCCTAAGGGGATACGTACGCGTACGGTTGACATGACCGTCGCGCGACTCCGTGAGAAAATTGAACCGGATCCGACGCAGCCAACGCTGGTGCGCACGATTCGCGGCAAAGGTTATGTGCTTGGCGATGATGTTGAGGTGGACACATGAGTAGATCACGAACATGGTGGCTCATCTCAGGCGGTGCTGCGGTCATCGTGATCGGAGCGCTGGTGTGGATCAGCGTGGTTGTACTCAAGCTCGAGCGCGATGAAATGGCAGCGCGATCGGATGCGGAGCATCAGGAGTCACTTCGACTCGCGCTGTGGCGCATGGATTCGTGGCTCGCGCCGCATCTGGCCCGCGAAGGAAGCCGGCCGAGCGCCGACTACGAATCACTGACCCCTGCAGCGCAGGCGTACACGGCAGAACTCTGTGCCATCGAGGAAGGCGAGGTCCTGACGCCATCACCTCTCCTGGCTTCACCGTCACCCTATATCGAAATCCACTTCCAGGTGGAGGCCGATGGACGCATCACATCGCCACAGGCTCCAAGTGGCCGCTTCGGCGAGTTGCTCGTCGGCGAAACACTTCCCTCGGCGAAGATCGAGGCGAACTCGGCACGACTCGGTCAGCTGGCGTCGATGGTGACGCCGGAAGTGCTGGGTTGTGCGCCGGCCGCGCCAGCTCAGGCGCCCGAACCATCATGGATCGCTACGGATCGAGGATCGCAGCAGGAGCGAAATTTCATTGAGGCGCAGAAGCGGCAACAGACCGCGCAGCTGGCCAACATGCCGCAGGTCGTTGCAGCGAATCAGCCTCAGTCAGAAGCCGGATCTGCTTCCACGGTTGGCCCGCTTGTCGCGCTCTGGGTTAATGACGAGCTGATGTGTTTGCGGAGCGTACTGGACGACGATGAACGCCTCTTCCAGGGGTTCATTGCCGACTGGTCTGCGTTGCGCAGCGCGTTGCTCGACGAGATCGATGATCTTCTGCCCGATGCAGCGCTCGAACCGCTTCACGAGATCGCATCAGACGAAGAAGCACCAGACATCGGTCAACGTCTGGCGATGCTCCCCGTGTCGCTGAATGTTGCGGCTCCTGATGCGAGTCCCTCCGGCCTGACGCCGGCACGATTGACACTCGCCATCACATGGTTTGCCGTGATTGCCGGTTTTGCGGCAGTCGCAGGATCACTTCGTTCCAGCGTCGCGTTCGCGCGGACACGCAGCCGGTTTGCTTCGGCGGTGACCCACGAACTACGGACGCCGCTCACGACGTTCCGCCTGTACACCGAAGCACTGGCGAACGGTATGGTTGAAGATGAAGCGACGCGTCGCGAGTACTTCAAGACACTCGATGAGGAATCGGCGCGACTGTCGGCACTCGTCGAGAACGTGCTTGGGTATGCGCAGCTTGAGGAAGGTCATCAGCGCACTCGGAATCAAACGGTCTCGCTGGACGCGCTGATTGAGCGCCTCGCGCCGTCGCTCCGCCGACGCGCTGAAGCCGGCGGCATGACGCTTGAAGTGGGCGAAATCCCAGATTCGAACGAGCTTGATACCGATGTCGACGCCGTCGGCCAGATTCTGTTCAACCTGGTCGACAACGCGTGCAAGTACGCGGGCGAGAAAGGCCATCGCACGATTGAAGTCAACGTAAGTGTCGACAACGGCATGGCGCACGTTGACGTGCAGGACCACGGACCAGGCATCCCTCACAATCTGGCCGCCGCCATCTTCAGTCCATTCGAGCGCGGCGAGCATGCCGACGATCCATCGCCGGGCCTTGGACTTGGGCTTTCGCTCTCACGCAGTCTTGCCCGCGAATTGGGTGGCGATCTGAAGCTGATTCCAAACGTTCGCGATGGCGCATGTTTCCGACTGACGTTGCCGCTGAGCTGACGCATTCGCAGTCGCAGCGACAGGATCACCAAAACGAAACAACCCGCCGAGCGGCGGGTCGTTCGAAGTGGGCCATACTGGACTCGAACCAGTGACCTCTTGTGTGTCATACAAGCGCGCTAGCCAGCTGCGCCAATGGCCCAACGTGGGTGGCAGGCCAGAGCCGTCACCCGAGATCCCGAAGAATACCCGCCATCACCCTCGCGGGCAACATCGGGTTTCGGTCATCTCCCCTACTCGCCGTCGAACTTCATGGTCATGTAGTTCGGCGATTCCTTCGTGATCGCGATGTCGTGCGGATGGGACTCGATCAGGCCCGCAGGACTGTTGCGGACGAATTGCGTGTGATGCCGCATCTCATCGATCGTCCCGCAGCCGCAATAGCCCATGGCAGCCCGTAAGCCGCCCACCATCTGGTAGACAAGCTCCGTAAGCGATCCACGATACGGCACCCGGCCCTCGACGCCTTCCGGCACGTACTTGCGAGTTTCGGCCTGCCCGTATCGGTCGGCAGAACCGGCACCCATCGCGCCTTCGCTCCCCATACCGCGATACGACTTGAATCGGCGGCCGCGATGCAGGATCAGTTCGCCCGGACTCTCATCCAGGCCGGCAAACAGTGAGCCAAGCATGACGCTTGACGCGCCGAATGCGATCGCCTTCGCGAGGTCGCCGGACTGACGAATTCCACCATCGGCAATGACGGGCACGCCGTGCGCTTCCGCGGCATCGACGGCGTTTCGTATCGCACTGAGTTGCGGCACACCGACACCGCTCACGACGCGGGTTGTACAGATTGAGCCGGGGCCGATGCCGACTTTCACCGCATCCACGCCAGCCTCAATGAGGTCAATCGTGCCGGCGGTCGTGGCCACATTTCCTGCAATGATGTCGATGTCGTAGCGTTCGCGAATCGTGCGGACGGTACTGAGGACATTCTCCGAATGGCCGTGTGCGGTATCGACGACAAGGACATCGACCTCGGCATTGATCAGCGCTTCGGCACGCTCGAACTGGTTCACGCCGATCGCAGCGCCGACGCGAAGTCGACCGCGTGCATCACGGCATGCATTCGCATGGCTGCGCGTATTGTCGATATCACGCATCGTAATGAGGCCGACGAGATGGCCGTCTTTGTCAGTGAGCAGGAGTTTTTCGACGCGGGCCTCGTTGAGGATGCGTTCTGCCTGCTCGAGCGTGGTGTCAGGTCGAGCGGTAATGAGCGGCGGCCGCGTCATGGCATCGCCGACGCTCTGGGTGTCGGCGTCAAGGAACTTGAGGTCACGGCGCGTGAGGATACCAACGACTTTGCCGTGGCTCAGGCCGTCCTCGGTGACGGGAAAGCCGGAGACATTCTGCTGGGCCATGAGGTCCAGCGCCCGGCGGACGGCGTCCTTGGGGCTGAGCGTGACCGGATCGGTGATGATCCCGTTCTCGCTGCGCTTGACCTTGGCGACTTCGCGGGCCTGTTCGGATGGTGTCAGGTTCTTATGGACGACGCCGAGTCCGCCTTCCTGGGCGAGCGCGATGGCAAGCGACGCCTCCGTGACGGTGTCCATGGGCGCGGAGATCACGGGGATATTCAATTGGATATTGCGGGTGAGACGCGTGGCGGTCTCAGCCTTATCCGGGGTCAGCTGGCTGTACTGGGGAACGAGCAGGACATCATCAAAGGTGATGCCGTCGTGGATGACTTTGGCTTCCATCAGACGATGATGTCGACATGGGGTGATTCTGTCAACCAAGGACGTGCGAATCAGGCCGTTGCGCGTGCGTCCGGGATATCGTTCCGACGGGGCATCTGGTACGATTGTGGGTCTGCGCCGGCGGTCGACCGATCGATTCCCGATGATCGGTCGGGCGGTCGTCTGAGCAGGCGATGACGCCTTTCGGCGTAGTCTCTTCGGCGGTCCGACGAACCTCGGATGGATCGCCCGCCCCAGGTTTCAGGGTGTCTCGCCCAGTCCTCGAAGGAAGCGTCAGGAGCGTCTGCATGCATAGCGGTTCGACAGTCCATGAAGAACTCTGCGACCCAGTCCATCACGATGGCGGCACAACGCCCGGTGAAGGCAAGCGGATGTTCGAGAAATACCTGCAGGCGACGATCAAGTACGCCGGCTCGGATCTCATCGTGAAGGTGGATCTGCCGCCGCGCGTTCGCGTTCGCGGTTCTTTGAAGAGCCTGCAGACGGACATGTGCACGCCGGACCTGATGTTCCAGATCGCGAAGGACATTCTGGACGAAGGTCAGTACAAGCACTTCCATCATCATGGCCAGATCGACTTTGCGTACGACTATGACGATGATCATCGATTCCGCGTGAACCTGTTCATGGCGCGCGGCAAGCCATCGCTGGCGTGTCGTCTGATCACGTCGAACATCCTGCCGTTCGAGAAGCTGTATCTCCCGGAGAGTCTCGGTGAGATCGCCCTGAGCGCGCAGGGCTTGATTCTGTTCGCAGGCGTGACCGGCTCGGGCAAGAGTACGTCGATTGCCTCGATGCTTCAGTACATCAATGAACGCAAGCGCGTGCATATCGTCACGATTGAAGATCCGATCGAGTACATCTTCAAGGACGACAAGGCGACGATCAATCAACGCGAGATCGGCATCGACTGCCTGAACTTCAACGAAGCGCTGCGTGCGCTCGTGCGTGAGAATCCAGATGTCGTTCTAGTCGGCGAAATGCGTGACCACGAGACGTTCGAGGCCGCGATTCGCGCGGCGGAAACCGGCCACCTCGTGTTCGGAACGATTCACGCGTCCTCCGCGTGGCAGACGTTCGGACGTATCTATGACCTCTTTGAGGAAGGCGAGCGCGAACAGATCGGCAAGCTGCTCGGCTACAACCTCCAGGCCATCGTCTATCAGAAGCTGCTGAAGACGCTGCACGAAGACATTCCCCGAATCCCCGCGATCGAGATTCTCATCAACACGCCGATCGTCCAGAAGTACATTCTGGAGGGTCGCGAGGGTGAGTTGCTTGAAGTGATCAAGAAGAGCCAGGAAGAAGGCATGATCGACTTCACCAGCTCCCTTGTGAAGCTCGTCGAGGAAGAATACATTCACAACAAGGTGGCGATGGAAGCCACGCCGAAGCCGGAAGAACTGAAGATGCGCCTGAAGGGCATCAGCTGATTCGACTCGCGGACTGAGCAGAAGGCTGAATCCGATTATGCAGATGCACGTGTTCCTCGCCGATGCCGTGACCGCGGTGAACGTGGCGTGGTGGAAGATGCTCCTCATCTACGCACCGTTCATTCCCTGGGCCTGGTTGATCTCCGCCAAGCTTGACAAGGACGCGAAGTACTTTCATCTCGACAGCAAACGCTGGGGTGTCATCCACCTGAGCGCCGGCTTCGTGGCATTCCTTGCCGCATTGCTGATCCCGCTGTTCTGGGTGAGTTGGCCGATCGCCATGATGATCCTGCTCGCGCCGGTGCTCACGTACTGGAAGATCCGAAACGAGGCTGTCCCGGAATCACAGCGGTACTCACTCGGTGCGGGCAACTCCGAAGAACGTAAGGAAGCGAAACGAGCCGCCAAGGCTGCTCGAGATGCGGCCCTGACGTTTACCGATGCCACCAAGTCGCAGCGATCGGTGCCGGCCAAGGACGACCCTGCATACGCAACGCATATCCTCGCCGAAGACGTCATCGGCCCGGCAATCGAAGGCCGCGCTTCACGCGTTGAACTCGCCCTCGCGGCGAAAGGCTGCGCCATGGCACAGACAGTGGATGGTGTTCGCTTCAAGCGCGAGCCGATTCCCGCAGATGCCGGTGCTCGACTGTTTGCGTTCCTCATGGATACCGCCGGCATGAACGTTGAAGATCGACGCCGCCGGCAGACCGGTCGCTGCAGTGTGTCCGGCCCAGCGGGTACGCGCGATCTGTCACTGACGGTGACCGGCTCGTCCGCCGGACAGCAGATGCGCGTCGACTTCGATCGCGCGGCGCAGTACGACCGTCCCTATGACGGCCTTGGTTTGTTGCCGCAGCAGATTGAACGACTCAACGGCTTCCGCACCGGCGAAGACAGTTCGGGCCTCGTTCTCGTCAGCTCGCCGTCCGGACAGGGCGCGACAACGTCGGGCTACAGTCTCGTCAGCCGTCACGATGCGTACTTGTCCAACATCAAGACCCTTGAGGTCGAAGTGATGCGTGAGGTCGAAGGCGTCGACCACATGCAGTGGGATGCCGGCAATCCGGATGTTGACTACGCGACCCAGTTGCAGTCGATCATGCGGCGTGATCCTGATGTCCTGCTGGCAACGGACGTTCGTGACCCTGAGAGTGCCAAGGTCATTGCGGATGTCGGCCTGAGCGGACCGCTGTGCTACGTGCCGATTCGATCCAACACGTTGACGGATGCGATTCGCGATTGGGCGCGGCTCGTCGGCGACGTGAAGAAGGCGACTTCGTGCATTCGCGGTGTGACGAATCAGCGTCTGCTGCGAAAGCTCTGCCCGAACTGCAAGACACCGTATGCGCCGTCCGCTGAGCAGTTGAAGGCATTGAACCTGCCTGCAGGCAAGGTGCAGCAGTTGTATGCGGAAAGCGGCAAAGTGCAGGTCAAGAACAAGATCGAGCAGTGCTCCGTCTGCAACGGTACGGGGTACCTCGGCCAGACCGGAGTCTTCGAGGTCTTCGTCGTCGACAACGAGGCACGCAAGATGCTGAATGCAGGTGATCTCAAAGCCGCACTCGCGCATGCCCGTCGAAACAAGATGATCTATCTGAAGGAAGCCGCGATCGCCAAGGTGGTCAACGGCGAGACGTCAATCAACGAGTTGATTCGGGTGATTGCATCCCCGAAGGGCTCCGGTGCGAAAAAGTCTTCACAGGACGCTGCATAAGCATCTCCCCCACACCGCGCGCCCGGGCGCGCAGGAGCGTCGATCATGGAGATCGGATTCAATATCGCCGTCATTCTGCTGATTCTGCTCATCACCTACTGGTGGGCCAATCAGGGATTCCTGAGTTCGCTTCTGCACCTGCTTGCCGTCGTGCTTGCCGGCGCCGTCGCGATCGGATTCTGGGAACTGGTCGCGAACCTGATGATTCGCGGCGGTGGATTTGATCAGTACGCCTGGGGCACTGCGCTCATCGGCATGTTCGCGATCTGCCTTGTGGTCTTCCGAATTGCAAGCGACCGGCTGGTACCGAATAACGTGGGTATTCCTCGCGTGGCGGACCTCGTTGGCGGCGGCATCTGCGGACTCGGTTCGGGCACGATCACAACAGGCATTCTGTTGCTTGGTTGCGGCTTCATCTACTCGCACTCGGAAATCATGGGCTATCGCGGCTACGGTCGCGCCGAGCGTACGGGCGAAGTGCAAAGCGCACGCTTGAATGCGCTGTGGGTTCCCGCCGAAGAATTCACCGCGAAGTTCTACTCGTTGTTGAGCGGTGGCGCACTGTATCCTGACTTCTCGCGCACCCCGCTGTACCAGTACAGCCCGGATCTCCACAAGCAGGCATATCTCGTTCGTGACACGTTCAGCGATGGCAAGGGCGCGCTCGCGATGCCAAAGGATGCCGCTGACGTCAAGAATCTCTACTGGCAGCCGGATGATTCGACCGTCGGTGTGATGGTTGAATTCAACGAGCGCGCATCAGACTTTGCTGATCAGTTGGCGCTGTCGTCATCGCAGGTGCGATTGATCGGCTGGGCGAAGGGGCGTTCAACGGCGCCGGTCGTCCATCCGAGCGGCTGGATGCAGGACATCAAGGGTTCGCGGGCCAATCCGCTCCCGTTCGATGAGTTCACGTTTGACAGTTCAACGAACTACGCGACGAGCATCACGGGCCGAAACGAATCGTTGATCATGTTCAAGTTTCGCGTGCCATCAGGCTTCCAGCCTCGATTCATTCAGATCCGAAATGCACGCTATGACATGCCGGAAGCAGAGGAACTGCCGCCAGCAGGGTTGATCGGCCGCTTCGCCTCAACTTCATTGAGCAGAAATTCGGAACTCGATCCGCGTGTGGCTGAAGCGCTCGAATCGATTATTTCGATGCCGGAAGGCGAGGAGAAGGATCGAGCACTGCGGGAATACGTTGCAGGAATCAAAGCTGCGACGGCTGTCGACATCGTCTTCGGCGGTTCGATTGATCAGGCGGTTGAAGTCACGAACTCAACCCGTCCGGTGCGGATCAACCTCAACGACTTGTCCAGCATGGATGAGAATGATCGTCAACTCACCAAGGGATTCGGCGTCTTCCCGAAGCGGCACAACGGGCGAATCAGCAAGCAACTGCTGATCGATACGTTCTATGAGCCGCCGGACACGCGCATGGTGATGGTGGATATCAGCCAGCGATCAGTTGCCAACCTGTTCATCGATCGTCTCTACCAGAATGAAGCGATCTCGGAGAAGGCACATGTTCACCTGATCGATACGGATGGCAACGAGTACTTCCCGGTCGGTTACTTCTACGAGAAGCCGGATAAGAATGAGATCAAGCTTGAGCCGGGCAAGAAACTTGGCCGACGTGCCGACTTCCCGCGTGTACCTACGCGAGGCGACTTCAAGTTGCGTCTGATGTTCTACATTCCCACCGAAACGAACCTCGTGCGCTTCGACTGGGATGATGTCACGGTCGGCAAAATGCAGGTGTATGTCGGACCGCAGGAGTAGCCTGGACACCGATCACATGTCGTCTTCGAGCAGGCCTTCGACATACTTGATGTCGAAGTCGGCCTCGACGAACTGCCGTTCATCCATCAGTCGAAGATGGAGCGGGATCGTCGTCGCGCCGGGGCCGATCTGGAATTCCGACAGTGCGCCTCGCATGCGTGCAATGGCTTCATCACGCGTCCGACCGTGTACGATCAGTTTTCCGATCATCGAATCGTAGTCAGGCGGAATGCGATAGCCAGGCTCGACGTGTGATTCGACTCGAACGCCGAGTCCGCCCGGCGGGACGAAGTGTTCGACGACGCCCGCTTGCGGCATGAAGTTGCGCGAAGGATCTTCGGCGTTGATCCGGCATTCAATCGCGTGGCCTTTGATCGATATGTCCTTCTGCTTGTAGGACAACGGTTCGCCGGCCGCGATTCGGATCATCTCTTTGACGATGTCGACGCCGGTGATCATTTCCGTGACCGGATGTTCCACCTGCACGCGCGTGTTCACTTCGAGCATGTAGAAGTTGCCATCATCATCCATCAGGAACTCGACAGTGGCTGCGCCGGCGTAGTTAGCCTTGCGAATCAACTCGGCCGCAGACTTCGCCGTGGCATCGCGCTTCTTCGTATTGACGTTTGGCGCGGGTGCTTCTTCGATCAACTTCTGGTGGCGACGTTGTGACGTGCAGTCGCGTTCATAGAGGTGCACAGCGTTACCGTGTTGATCACCAAGCACCTGGATTTCAACGTGTCGTGCACGCGGCAGGTATTTCTCCACGTAGACCGCGCCGTTGCCGAATGCGGCTTCGGCCTCCTGCCGCGCGGCGTTCAGGCCCGCCTTGAGTTCATCGAGATCATGGGCAACGCGCATGCCGCGTCCCCCGCCACCTGCGGCGGCTTTCACAATCACGGGGAATCCGATGCCTTCAGCGACTTCAATCGCTTCATCGGGATCCTCGATGGCGCCATCACTCCCCGGAAAGATCGGTGTCTTGGCCTGCTTGGCCATCCGCTTGCAGGAGATCTTGTCACCGAGCAGCGCCATCGCTTCCGGGCTCGGGCCGATGAACTGGATCTCGCAATCACGACAGACCTCGGCGAAGTGCGCGTTCTCTGCGAGGAAACCGTAGCCGGGATGAATCGCCTCGGCGTTGCTGACTTCAGCGGCAGAGATGATGCGATCGATTCGGAGGTACGAGTCTGCGGCGGGTCCGGGACCGATGCAGATCTTCTCGTCGGCGTAGCGAAGCCATGGCCCGTTCCGATCAGATTCGGAATAGACACAGACGGTCTCGATACCGAGTTCGCGAGCCGCTCGAATGATGCGGAGGGCGATCTCGCCCCGATTTGCGATGAGTATGCGTGAGAACATGGCGCAAGGTGTCCCCGACGGAACCGTGATGGCCGTCGCTCGGTATCCCGTCAGTCGGGCTTGATTTCAAACAATGGCTGACCGAACTCCACCGAGTCGCCATTCTGCACGCAGACTTTGTGCACCGTCCCGCTCGTTTCAGCCTTGATCTCGTTGAAGATCTTCATGGCTTCGATGATGCAGATCACCGTGTCGGGCGATACGCGATCGCCGACGTTGATGAACGGACTCGAATCCGGATTCGGCGCAGAATAGTACGTGCCAACCATCGGGCTTTCGATGAGCGAGACATTGACGTCCTCAGTTGGCGCGTCAGCCTTCGCAGCAGGTGTCTCCACGACTGCAGGCGTGGCCGCGACGGCGTGTTGTACGACTGGAGCCGCGGCTGGCGCGGCGGCGACCGCCTGATGCGCACTTGGTCGACGCAGCGTGACTTCTTCTTCGCTGTCCCGAAGGACGAGCTCGGTGAGTTCGTTGGCAACCATCAGGCGCACGAGCTCTTTGAGCTTTCGAATGTCGATCATGGAGTTGGATCCTTACCGGCTGCCTGCAGGTGTGATGATCATGTCATCAAGCTGCTTGGGCCATTCGCTGAGAATATCGGTGCCAGTCTCGGTGATCAGCACATCATCCTCGATGCGAACGCCCCCCACGCCGGGAATGTAAATGCCGGGCTCGAACGTCATGATCATGCCGGGTTCGAGCACGGTGGTGGTTTCAAGGTGGTTGAAATACGGAGATTCGTGGACGTTGATGCCCATGCTGTGGCCGAGGCCGTGGCCGAAGTACTTGCCGTATCCAGCAGCTTCGATCACGTCACGAGCAGCCTTGTCCGTGTCAGCGCAGGTCACACCGGGTCGAGCGTATTCGATGGCCGCAATCTGCGCATCGAGGACGACCTGATAGATCTCGCGAATCGTGTCCGGCATCGAACCGACCCCGAAGGTTCGCGTGATGTCAGAACAGTAGCCGTTCACGCTGGCGCCGGCATCAATCAACAACACGCCTTCGGTGATCGGCGTGTCGCCCGTCTCATGGTGCGGCAGTGCGCTGTTCGCACCAACGCCGATGATGGCATCGAAGCTTGGTGCGGTTGCCCCACGGTTCTTCATCTCATGATCGAGGACCGCGTAGAGCTCGCGCTCGGTCATGCCGATCTCGACCGCCTGCATCGTCGCGGTCAGTGCCTCGTGATGCACGCGAATCGCGTGTCGGATCGCAGCGATTTCAAGGTCATCTTTGTTCTGTCGCAGACGCGTGACGAGGTTTGTGGTCTCAACGACCTGGAGATCCGGAAGCGCTGTGGCAAGGGACCGGAATCCAATGACGGTGAGTCGATCTGCCTGCACGCCGAGACGTCGAATGTGGGCGCTCGCCGCCAATTCTCGAACGGAATCGCTGAGACGATGCCGCGTTCCCATGACCACGGTAAAGCCATCTGCATGGCGCCACGGCTCAAGCGATGTGTCGTATCGATTGTCGCAGACGATCGTGGTGTGATCGGGCGTGACGAGGAGTTCGGTGTCATGGCCGCAGAAGCCGGTCAGGTACCGAATGTCGTCCTCATGTCCGACCAGCATCGCATCGATGCCAGCGTCGCTGAACGTGTCACGAAGCCGATTGAGGCGATGACCCGTCGCCTGATGCAGGTCTGACGGCAGCGTGGTTTGTTGGGCGGTGGACATGGGCCGAGAGTATACCAACGTCGCGATTGCGTCGGCAACTCACGCGATTCGCCGCGAATCTGCCGCGATCCGGAGAGGGTTCAGGAACTGTAACGCTCGAGGTGGTTCTCGCGGAGCGAGACAGGTTCCTCGAGGAGCTCCTTCATCACGAACAAGTTCCGGAGCGTCTCTCGGCTCTTGAGTGCCTGGCGCAGCGATGAGGATCGGGCGTCCTTCGCTTCACGAATCGCGAACGGCGAGGCCGCCTTGGGCTGTACGACGGCATCTGCTTGCGCCACGGTTGATTGTGCCGCAGCCTCGCGAGCAACTGCGGCCGCCTGTGCCGCCTCTCTGCGCCTGCGCTGGTCCGATCGCTTCTTCTGTCGAGCGACCTCCAGCGGACGATCATCGCGTTCCTGCTCGCGGGCCTGGCCGTACTGATTGCGATTGCGCTGAAGACCGGCACGTGTCGCTTCGACTTCCTTGATTTCCCGGCGATCTTGACGCTTGGCTGCCTGTGACCGCTCTTGCCGTGCTTGAACGGATTCCGGCTGAGGCGGGCCGCTCGCCGGCGCACCCTGTCGCTGCTGGCGTCGCTGTCGCAGTTGATCGAGCTGCGCCTTTCTGCGTGCGGCGAGATCGTCCCGTCGGGATGCCGAGCCAGCCTCGGGCTGCCCCGGAACCGGACCGGTCGTTGCCTGGGTGGACGCACCGCGCTGAGCCGGCGCTGTCGGTCGCGGCGCAGACGTCGGCGTCGATGATCGTTTTGACGCCTGCTGTTTCTTACTCTGACTCTGCAGTGCGATCTGGATGAGACCGTATGCAACCATCAAGACAATTGTGAGAATTCCACCTGTCGGCATGATTGAAGTATAGCTCCGTTGATCAGGGTGCCGCTGAAGTCGAAGCCGGCTGCCACCACTCGGCCCCACTTGGTGTCGTCACACGCTGGAATGGCACGCCAAAAACGACATCCAGTCGTTCAGGACGCAGCACCTCGCTGGCCGTCCCGGCGGCCACAATGCCACCGTCCCGCATGAGCCAGACGTCATCGGCGAGCGCGTGAGCGAGATCGAATCGATGCGTCGTCAGGATGATCGATTGGCCATCATCTCGAAGCTCACGAATAACCTGAACGACACGCTGGACATGCGCGACATCAAGCGTGGCAAACGGTTCATCGAGCACCAGCACTCCATCGGCTTGAAGCTGCGCCACTGCGCGAGCAAGCAGTGCTCGCTGTTGGTTGCCCGCCGACAACGTTCGAAAGGCCTGCTCGGCCGCACCAGCCAGATCAAACGCATCAAGCACGGATTCAACGCGTTCAATCGAACGGCCGACGGCGAATTGACCAAGCTCGACGATTTGTCGAACCGTCAGATCGGTCCGCATCGGACGCGATTGGCCGTGAAATGCAACGTGCCGGGCGAGCTTCGCCGGCGACAGTGCGTGGACGCGCTCGCCGCCAGGCAACGTGACGTTACCTTCATCAGGTCGGAGACTGCCAACGAGACACCTTAACAGCGTTGTCTTGCCGGCTCCGTTCGGACCGAGGATCACGGTCGTCGCGCCGCGTGCGCACGAGGCCGACACACGACGCAGCGCGATGGTCGAGCCAAATCGAACGGTCACATTGCTCGCGGTCAGCGCGATGGTCATTCGGCACGTCCGCTGAGAAGAAGCCAGAGAAACACCGGTCCGCCGATGAGCGCGGTGAATATGCCGATGGGCAGTCGGCCGTGTCCAAGATCAATCACTTGTCGCGCGACATCTGATCCGATGACGAGCACGGCGCCCGCCAACGCGGCGCCAATGATGCGAGGTCGATGCGTCGGCCCGACAAGCAATCGAGCGGTATGCGGCGCAATCAGCCCGACGAAGCCGATCGGCCCCGCGATGGTCACCGCGACGGCCGCCAGCATCCCGGCGAGGACGAACTGCAACGTGCGAAGTTGCGCGATTGAAACTCCTGCAGTCTGACACTCATCATCGGGTAGTACAGCGACGTCCATCGCGCGTCCGATGCGGATCGACCAGATGAGGCCGATACCGGTGATTGCAGTGCAGATCATGAGCGTAGACATCGGTAGCGCTTCGGGAATGCGACCCATGAGCCAGCGCAGGAACTCGCCTCGCAACCCGGCCGGGACCAGGCTTTGAAGCAGCATCATGCCGGCGCCGCACATCGTGGAGATCACCACGCCAATGAGAATGACGGTCACTGGATCAAGGCGTCGATCTCGTCGTCCGAATGCGTACACAAGACCGAGGACAACCAAGGCGCCGAGCACGGCGGGAATAGTCTCAAACGTTGAGTGCATCGTGACTCGACCGATGGAAGCAAGATACAGGCCGACCATGATGCCGAGCCCTGCGCCGCTCGACACGCCCAGGATGTACGGCGACGCAAGGGGATTTCTCAGCATGGACTGAAGAAGCCCGCCAGACACACCGAGCGCAACCCCCACGACCATGCCGCCTGCAAGAGCCATCCAACGGAAGGAGGCGTAGCTCGCCTCTGGCCAGGCAAAGCCGAGGCTCCCGTCAGGCGCGCGGTCAATCAGCACACGCAATGGAATCATGAGCACGAGCAGGATGGTCAACACGACCAATCCGATCATTGGTGAGCGTCGATTGCTCATGGCACGCTGACCGATCCGCCGACCGCGCGTTGGAATGGATCGAGCAACGTTGCGAGTGCACTGCTCGGCAGCATCGCGGCATCCGACGCAATGAGGTCAATACGGTCGTTTCGAACGGCGTCGCACGAAAGCGTTGCAAGTGCCGTTGCGTTCCATGCATCCTCCGTGATCTGGCCCGTATGCAGTACAATGATGACTTCAGGATTCAGACGCACAACGTCCTCAAGGCTGAGTTCAGCCCAGCCCACCGCACTGACCGCATTGACTCCGCCGGCGGCGCGCAGGAGTTCATCCACGTACGTTGATGTCCCTGCGGCAAGGACGGGATCGAGCCCCTGGAGAACCAGCGTTCGAACGTTGCCGTCCAGAGGCGTCGCCGCACGCTGCAACGCTGCGTCCAGCGCTGACGCCCTGTTGGTGATGGCGTCGTGACGATCCGGAAGGCGTGCTGCGACGCCCTGAGCAAGCTCACTGGTCATCGTACGAACATCGTCGATCGTATTGAGAGGCCATGCCTGCACTGTCCAGCCCTGTCGTTTGCTGAGGGATTGCAGTTCCGGTGCAATCCCCGATGCGGCAGGCTGAATGACCACATGCGTGGGCTGAAGGCGCGTCAACCGTTCGTAATCGATGTCGAACAGGTCACCGACGGCAGGAATGTCTTGATCCACGGCGTCGCAGAAACGGGAGCGCCCAACGAGGAGGTCCTGGATCTCGAGGTCGACCATCGTTCGCGTAAGGGCCGGGCTGAGGGAGACGATCCGGACGACATCAGGCGCAGTTTTCGCGCTGGATTCTGGCCTATTGCAGGCGGAGAGACCGATAACCCACGTGGCGGTCAGGAGGATCGCCATCGCAGCGGTCGGTCGAAGGCATCTTCGGTGAACGGACATAGCTCGCATCGTACCGGCAGTTGCGAACACGAAACAGCGGCCCATGCCGCTTCACCTCAAGGCAAGGAATGGATGCCATGCGCCTTTTTGATGTCAAATCGATGTGGTCCCGCCGTCGTTCCGCGCCGCTTGTCACGGTCAATTCGACCTCGGCCTCAGCGCATGACCACGACGAAACCGGTGCGACCTCGAACGGCACCACGGCCGTTGCAACGATTGAGACCAAGCCGTCACGCCGCGCGAGCATGGCTGAACTGCAGCGCGGGTACGATGAGGTCCTCGGCGTCGTTCGTCGGATCGGCGATCACCTTGATGAGCAGTCCGAACGCAGCGAACGCATCGTTGCGTTGCTCGATCGACTTCCCCAGGCGGTCGATGTCATGCCCGAGATCAGCCGGCAGAACATCCGATTGCTCGAATCACTGACCGAATATCTCGATCAGGCGAAACGACGTGAGGAGTCCATCAACAGCACGCTCGCCCGATTGAATGATTCATCGGATCATCAGGCCGAAATTGTCAGCCTCGTCCAGCAACAGCTCGATGCAGGAACGGACAACACCCGTCAGATGACCTCTGCCCTGACGAGTTTTCGGCAGTCACTCTCAGAATTGTCGGCGTCGACCAAGCATTCATCCGACGTGTTGGCCACGGTCAGCCGGTCGAGTGAAGACCGCGAAACGCGGCTGGTCACGATGATGGCTCGCACGGAACGCTGGCTTGTCGCGGCGATGGCCTGTTCGGTCACCGCCGCCGTCGCCGCGGTCGGCGTGGCCATGTTTGCCCTACTTCGTTCATCATCGTGATGGACGTTCCTCTGTGAAGCGTGTGCATGGCCGGCACGCTGAGGTCGAGTGCATCGTTTGAGGGAACGGTGCATCTGACTTCCGTGCCGCATGCATGCGCGTACGACAGATTCTTTATGGCGTTTCGATGAGCTGTGTCTGTGACAGCCGGCGATAGATTTCGCTCCGGCCCAGCAGTTCATCGTGCGTCCCAACATCATCAATGCCGCCGGCGTTCATGACAACGATGCGATCCGCATCTCGAACCGTCGACAAGCGATGAGCAATGACGAGGACAGTTCGCCCCGCGGAGAACTCCGTGACCGCCGCGTGAATCTGTGCCTCGGAATCGGCGTCGATCTGGCTGGTGGCTTCATCGAGGATCAGGATGCGAGGATCGCGAAGAATCGCCCGTGCGATCGACAAGCGCTTGCGTTGTCCGCCCGACAGCGATGCCCCCTGTTCCGCGACATCGGCATCGTATTGGTTCGGCATCTGCATGATGAATTCATGCGCATGCGCGCGGCGAGCTGCATCTTCTATCTGCTCCCGGCTTGCCGATGGCGTGCCGAACGCGATGTTCTCCGCAATGGAGCCGCGAAACAACATGGTCTCCTGTGCGACGACGGCAACCTGACGACGCAGGCTTTGTACGCCAACCGAGGCGATGTCGACGCCATCAATCAAGACGCTCCCGCTATCCGGCGTGAGCAATCGTGGCACGAGGCTGAGCAGTGTTGTCTTGCCACTGCCATTCGGCCCGACAACGGCAACCCGCTCATCGAAGCGAATATCCAATGTCACGTGAGACAGCGCTGCTTCGGTCTTGCCGGGATAGACGAGGGAGACATCGTCAAAGCGAATCGACGTCGCGTGCGGGGCGATTTCTGGTCGATTCGCGTCTTCAGCTTCCTCCGGCGCGATCTCGAGGATGTCCATCAGGCGACGAGCTGGCGCTGATGCCGCCTGCATTTCTGTGATGAGATTGGTCATCATTTTGAACTTGCTGCCAGCAAGTCCCAGTGACCCGAGGGCCACAACGAATTGGTCGATGGAGAGTGCGCCATCAAGAATCTGCTTGGCTGCGATGCACGCAAGCAGGCCGACGATGATGATCGCGATCGTCTCTACAAATGGCGACGAAAAGGCGCGGGCAATCCGTGCGCGCAATTCCTGTCGAATCACGTGCTGATTCATCACATCGAACTGCGAGATGACGGCTGATTCACCGGTGTTCGCTTTGACGGATCTGAGGCCCTGAATGGATTCGGTGGCAAGCCTCAGGAGATCTTCCTGTCCCTGAAGCGCGCCGCGGGTGCCGCGACGTATCCGTTTGCCGAGCTTGCGTATTGTGATCAGCAGGATCGGCAGGATCACGAGCGCAATCAAGGTGAGCGAACGTCCCACTGCAAGCGCGACGATGAACATCACGATGCCCTGTGTCGAATGGGCGACAGACTTACTCATCAAGGCGACGAGTCCGCGTTGTAGTTCAGCCGTATCGCGCACGATTCGAGCGACAAACTCCGAGGCGCCGCGCTGGACGACGGTCGAGAGTGGCATGGCGAGCGTGGTTTCGAACGCGCGATGTCGGGCCCGTGCAATGGTGCGGGTTGCCACCGTGATGCTCAGATACTGATGCAGGAAGTTCGCGGTCGCGCCGATCAGAGTCATGATGCAGAGAATGACCACGATGAGTATCACGCCCTGAAATCGATCCGCGGGAAGTGACTCGATCATCGACGTGGGAATGGCGGCCTGCCAATTGTCGAAGCCAAGGACACTATGTTCTTTCGCATTGAAATCGCGCGCGATGTCCTGCAGGTTTCGACCGCCCTCCTGATCCACGATCATCTGGATCACCGGCACGAGCGTGACAATGCCCGCCCCGGTGAGGAGGGCAGAGACACACGCGAACGCGAGAGCAAAGCTCAGCATTGCCCGGTCACGCACCATCAGTCTGACGAATCGAAGAAAATCACCCATGAGATGGCGGGATTCTAGCGGGTCGACGTTCGCCCCGATGAATTCCGGGCTTGCTCGTACACCTGGCTCAGATGATTCCAGAATGACGGATAGCTCTTGGCCACCACGCCCGGATCACGAATGGCGATATTGCCTCGCGCCAGACCCAGCATGGCGAATGCCATCGCCATCCGATGGTCGTTGTAGGTATCGATCACCACCGGCCGGTCGTGGGCATCACTGGGATCGATCGTCAGCGCGTCGTCTGTGGCTTCCACGGCAATGCCCAGCGCCATCAATTCATGGGCCAGCGCGGCGATGCGATCCGTCTCCTTCACGCGAAGCGTGTGCAGGCCGTGTATGCACGATGGACCGGTCGCGCGGGCGCAAGCCATCGCCAGCGACATCGCGCCATCGGGATACGCTTCGGCATCAAGGTCCATTCGTCCATACAACGTCGTCGGTCCGGTCAGTACCGCGTCGTTTGGTCCAGGCATCTCCAGATCCGCGCCGAGGAGTCGAAGCGCCATCGGCACCTGGCAATCAGGTTGGCGCGATGCCATCAGTCCGAGTTCTGCGTGCGACTGCGCGCCAGGCACAAGCGCCGCGGCAGTAAACCAATACGCGGCACTACTTGCGTCCGGTTCAATTCGATAGCCGGTATGACGCACCTGGCACGGTCGAATCGTGATGTGCGGTGTCATTTGCCCGGGACGGATCGTATCGCGGATCGCGCTGCGAACGCCCCACTTCTCGAGCATCCACGCCGTGAGGTGAATGTAGGCTTCACTGGTCGGATGATCATCGAACGACATTCGTACGCCACCATCAATCCATGGGGCGATCAACATGACCGCGGACACGAACTGACTGGATGCCGTTCGACCGATCGTGAGGTGATCGCCTTGTAACGGGGCGCCGGGAGTAATGCGCACAGGGAGTCGGCCGTCAGATTCGATGTAATCAATTGTGGCGCCGAGGGCTCGGAGCATCTCGACACCTTCGGCGACAGGTCGTTCACGCATTCGTGCCGAACCATCCACAACGACCGGTTCAGTTCCGAGGCACGCCGCCGCGATCATGAATCGTGATGGTGTTCCGCCATCGCCGAGATTCACCGTGCCGCCATGCGGGAAGCGACCGTTGACGCCGGTGATTCGAACCGCATTGCCCGCCTGATTCCACTGGACACCCGCGCCAAGCGTCGCCAGTGCGTCGAGGAGTGCATCGCAATCATCGCTGCGCAACGGGTGGTCGATTGCGGTGACACCATCAGCCGTTGCCGCAAGCATGTATGCACGGTTGGTGATGCTCTTGGACCCTGGAATCGGAACCGAGACATCGAACGGACCATCGAGTCGTTCGATCGGAAGCGGATCTGGTAGTTCGTGCAGCGGCGCGGCGTAGTCAATCATCCGATCACCGATCCTCCCGTCAGGCGGACCGTCTATTCCTTGCGAAAGACGGCGACCACATCCTCGACGGGAATCACGAAGAGTCGGTTGTCGCCCTCAAAATCCACAGGAATGCTGCCCTTCGGATTGAAGAGCACGCGGTCGTACTGGTTGATCGGATAGTCATCATCGGCCGCGATCTGAGCGCTGACCGCAACGATTCGCCCGGTCAGCGTCGGGATCTCGATCTTGTCCGGCAAGTGAATGCCGACCTTCGTGACCTTCCGATCTTCATCCTTGCGAATGAGGACGCGCAGACCGATCGGTTCGACGATTTCCAGACTGTCTTTCTTGGATGATCGTGGCGTTGCCATACCGGATTGTACGTCGACAGACCGCCGACGTCCTCTGCACAAAGAACCAGCTTGCCCTGAAACAACACGCCGGAGCCCCTGGAGACTCCGGCGTAATCATCGATTCTCTGTCACCCGGCCGCGGTCGCTACTGCTTCTCGCTTCGATCGATCATCTGGTCGAGCATGGTTCCAATCAGTGCGGTGGTCTCGGCGTCCTGGGTCGAGGTGCCTCCATTCTCGCCATTCTCGCCGATGACCATGACGCGCGGGGTGATGTTGATGCCCTTCTCGCCGATCACTTTGAGCAGTTCGACTAAGGCTGCGTTCGCAGGACCGATCTGCTCGGCGACGACGCGATACGCTTCTGCCTGCGCTTCAGCTTTGATGCGGATCGACTCTGCCTCAGCACTTGCTTCGGTGATTCGTCGCATCTTTTCTTCTTCGGCGATCTGCACGGCGTAGCGAGCTGTCGCCAGGCGTCGTTCTTCCTCAGCTTCCTGCTCGGTGGCCGAGAGTTCCTTGCGTCGCTCAGCCGCTTTCTGCTGTTCGACGATGGTGATCTGTTCCTGGATCGCAATTTCGCGGTCCTTCTGCGTCTTCAGCAGGTTGCCGAGTGATTCCTCATTGCCAATATCGCCAATCGCCATCGCTTTGATCGTCACGCCGAGTTCTGCCATGCGATCGCTCAGCATCTGGCGCGATGTCTGTCCTTGCGTCGAACGAAGGCGCACGTAATCAAGTGCCTTCACGTTTTCGGCGTTGTTGCGGAAGATGTCACGCACAGCGGACGTCAATCGGCTGCGCAAGTCTTCGTTGTCGCCGCCGAATCGTGCCACGACGAGCGGAGCGTTCTCCGGCTCGATCTGGTACTCGACGCGCACATCCACGGGGAACGTAAAGCCGTCAGATGTTCGGACTTCAATGTCCGAGTAGTCAGATTCACCGCCCTTGCCATATCGAACAGTCTGCTCCTTCGTCGACACGATCGTGATCTCATATGCGTTCGTATTGAGATAGAGCTTCTGTGGCGGATACGGTTCGCGCCAGATACCGCGCTGATTATTCTCGACGACAAGAGCTTCCTCGGCGGTCACGCCATCCGGTGCGACGCCGACGTTCGACTTGACCACACCAACCTTGATACCCATCGCTTTGTTCCGTGTAAGAGTGATCCGCCTTCTTGTCATCGTGTAGCTTAATTGAAACGCCTCAGCGGCGTCTCATTGGATACCCAAACCCG
>JBCCFX010000008.1:0-34984 GCA_039029515.1 Planctomycetota bacterium | reverse complement strand
GAGGCCTACGCCGACCCCGCGACCGTTGATGATGACCGCGTCGTCGACGACGGAGAGGTCGAGAAACGAGGAGCGCAAGCGGCCGCCATCTCGCGCGATCGTTGAATCCGAATAGTCAATTGCACGCTTCAAGACATACGGCGACACGTCGGTCTCGACATCGCCGCCGCGAACGCGATACAGAATCGGGCGTCCACGTTCACTTCGTTCCGCGATATCGATCGCATCAATCTGCGTGAGCGCGGCGAGCGGCTTGATCCCACGGCGCGAACCGTACCGAGCGAACCGCCGGGCGAGCGTGGCACGGTCGCGTCTCTTTGTCCATGAATAGACGCTGGCATCGTGACAGATGTCATCGCCTTCACGTCCCCAGAGTGGCGGCACATTATTCGCGGGGTTCGGACCGATGACGCGCGGTGCAGAAGCAGCGAGGCCACCACAACATGCGGAGTAGTAGCCAGGCACGATCGCTTCGTCATACGTGAGATACATGCCGCGACACGATTCGACCGCGTCGTGGGCGCGCTGCAGTTCAACCGCGCCGCGATAGACCTGCGAGAGCGTCGTATTGGTGACGTCATAGTGGCGGCGCGACGTCCAGTACCAGATCTCGCTCATCGCAAAGCTTCGCGCGGCGACCGCCTGCGCAATGAACGTGTCGCGTGGCCAGTGCGGATAGAGTTCCTGTGCGAGCACGCCGGGCAGATACGTTTCCATGGGGACGCTGCTGACCAGATCGAACTCGCTCGTCGTGTGCTCCGCGTCGATGCGCTGCCGTACGACACAACGCAATTGGCCCGGATACGGCGTGTCGTTGACGGACAGCGGTGCATCAGCGGCCTGATCGACCGACTCGAACCGCAGCGTTTCGAATCCAGATGTCCATGGGCGGAAGCCTTTCGCATCCGTGACCGTCCAGCCGGATGCCGTGAGGGCAATGGTCGCAGGTGCGCGCACGAGGACGCCGCGCTCCGTCCGCAAGGTGGCATTCGCGGATTCAGCCTCGGGTTCGTTGACCATTCGAATCCACGCGTCCGCAGCACCGATCGTGACCGTACTGGCATCTGCGGTATGGCTGCGAATCCTGCCGATGCGAACGCGCACGATCGGTTCGTCGTCGGGCAGCGCCGGGCGTTGATCCCGGGGCGCGATGCCTTGGTCGAGCTGCGCTTCGTCGGTCGCCACGACGGGCGTCGGTTCATCATCGCCACGACAGCCCGTGAACACCCACGGTGCAGCAACGGTCGCGCCGATGGAAGCCAGGACCTGACGACGTTGCACTGTGGACCGGTTCACGCGCACTCCGAAACGATACTTCGTCTGGAGGCGCATCGTCCGCGAACCCACGTCATCCACAGTTTGTCCGTGAGAAGTTGCGAGCCATCCACGACAACGGCCGCCCCAGAGAGGCGGCCGCATGTCCGTATTCGAATCGACGAGCAAGCCGATCAGTCGAGATGGCGAAGTCCCAGGTTGTAGTTCTGGAGCTTCTCCTTGATCTCAACCAGACTGGTCTGGCCGAAGTTCTTCACCCCCATCAACTCAGCCTCAGTGCGGGTCGCCAGATCGCCAAGCGTCTGGATATTGAGCAATTGCAGCGCCTTGCGAGCGCGGACCGAGAGATCCAGCACCGCGATCGGCTTGTTGAGCACCGACTCGGGTGCCTTGCCGCGCAGTTCTTCGTAGATCTCCTTGCGGACGCGGCTGTACTGACCTTCGAGGCCCTGACCAAGCCGCAGTCCCTTGACGGCAAGCATGTGCTTGATTTCCGTCAGCGACGTCTCGCCGAAGTTCTTGTAGCTGAGCAGTTCTGCCTCGGAGATCTTCAGGAGATCGCCCAGCGTGCGGATCTGCATCTTCTTCAGGCAGTTTCGGGCGCGGACTGACAATTCGAAGTCCGTCACCGGCGTGTTGAGCAGCGCTGCGCGCTTGGCGCGGTCACGTGCCTGCTCTTCGTCGTAGTACATGTCGCGCGATGCCATCACGTCCTTCAGGAACATGCGGGCGCGCAGATGATTCGGATTGGTATCGAGCACCTGCTTGAGGCACTTTTCCGCCATGTTGATCTCACCACGATCCTCGTAGATCACGGCGAGGTTGATGAGTCCGTTGAAGTGCGCGCGATCACGTGCACACAACGCTTCGTACGTCGCCACGGCTTCGTCTTCTTCGCCGACGAGGTCGAGCGCGTACGCAAGGCGGAACAGGTACTCACCGTTGGCCGGATCAAGCTGGCTTGCTTTCCGGTAGCCAGCGATCGCGCTGACTCGATCACCTTCGATGTCTGACGCACGGGCAGCATTGAAGTGTTCGAGGGCGGCCTGCGGATCGGTCTCCGAGCTGCCGGAACCGATCATGATGTCGAGGACGTCTTTACTCACGCGTTTGATCTCCAGATAAGGCGGGGAACTCGACGAACCCCGTAGGGTACGCATTCAAGGCCCGGACGACAAATTCGGCCGATCAGGGCCAGTGCCGGGAGGACGGTTGACGCGCTGGATACTCATCGATATCTTCTCGCCCATGAGAGCGAATGAGAATCAGTCTCAATTGGACGCAGCGGTAACCCGTCGGCATTGGTCGATCCACCTCGGGACCGGCGCGTTCCTCTTCTTCTTCATCAAAGGCCTCGTTTGGCTCGGCATCTTTGCCGCCGCCGGCCTCGGACTGGCGAACGCATCATGACGACGGCCATCGCGACAGCACCGCTTTCTGCCCGCCTCAAGGAATCTTCCGCCGAGGCACACCGAACCATCGAGCAGCGACCACTGCAGCAGCAGCTCGCCAAGGGTGTGATCGCGGAACCCACGTTCAGTGCCTACCTGCAGCAGGTCGGGCGCATGCATGACGCCATCGAGACGCATCTCGATCGCCTCATCGCCACCCGCCCCGAGATCGCCCCACTCCTCGGCGATGACATGAGGCACAGCACCCGGCTGTCTGAGGCGTTCCCGCAACCGCCGGCGAATGTTGTCGCAACCACCGACGCGCTGCGATGCCTCGAACGGATCTGCGACACCACGCCCGCGGCCATCCTCGGCGCTCACTACGTCCTCGAAGGCAGCATGAACGGCAACCGCTTCATCATCCGCGGCCTGGCGCACGCCCCTCATCTCGCGGGACATCCCGCACTCGCATACTTCACGCCGTACGGCGACGAGCAGCCAGCACGATGGGCCGCATTCAAGACGTGCCTCGACGGTTTGTCGCTGACGGATACTGAAGCCGACGCGATCGTCCGCACGGCGTGGCAGGTCTTCGACGACCTGACGCGCATCAGCGATGCGGTCGCAGCACGGTTCGAGTGATCAAACCCCGGATGTCGACATCAGTCGGCGATGGACTCCGCAACTTCCTCCGCGATGTCACGTACGGAACTGCCGCTCGTTTCGGCGGGTGGTCCGGGTGAAATCGGTGCGATGCGCGCAGCGTCGTGGGCGGCGTCATCGATGAGCTTGATGCTCCGCCATCGACCGGACTCGAAACGAAGTGCCATCGTCACGCCAAACATGATGATGTACACCGCAGCGCCGATCCACGGACCAACGGATTCCCAGTCGGGGCGCCAGGCGACGAGCATCCATCCGCCGGCAACAATGAACAGCCAGCTATAGATCATCGTGACGACGCCGGGGAAGACGGTATCGCCAGCCCCGCGCAGCGCCCCGGTGTAGATGATGCCGAACGCATCGACGGTCTGAAAGATCGCGGCACAGATCATGAGCTTGGCACCAATTTCGATGATGACCGCCGCCTCTTCGGGCGTCACGTCCTTCCCGCCGACGAACAGGCCGATCAGCGGTGCGCGGAACACAAACATGATGACCGCGCACACGGTCATGTACGCGACCGCCATGCGCAAGGCGAGCCGCGTGCGCGACACCGCGGTATCAGGCTCGCCGGCCCCGATGTACTTTCCAACAAGGGATGTCGCGGCCACTGAGAACCCAACCGCCGGCATGAAGCTGAGATGCATGAAGCGCAACGTCGCCCAGCCCGCGGTCATGTGCGCTTCGCCGAACCGACCGACGAGCACGGTCATGAAGATCGCCCAACAGACGATCTCATTGCCGTACTGCACCGCGGCTGGCCAGCCGATGCGCAGCAGATCGCGCACGGGTTGCCAGGACGGACGCCAGTAATGCCTGGTGTTGAATTCCCGGTGCAGAGGGAAGAAGAACACAAGGCCGGGAATGAGCGCTTCGACGATCGTCCCGACGACCGTGCCGATGGCCGCGCCGTAGACGCCGAGCGCGGGCAAACCGAACGCGCCGAAGATCAGCACGTAGTTCACGCCGATGTTCACCAGGTTGCCGAGAATGGCCGCGACGGTCACGACCTTCGGACGATGCAGGCCGAAGAAGTAGTGATGCAGGCCGCGCGCGAGCAACGTGAATACGCCACCGACGAGCAGAATCTGTGCGTAGCCGGTCTCCATCTGCACGAGCGCATCAAAATCCACGATCGTGGCGCGATCATGCGTCAAAGGCATGAACCACGGCAACACCGCGGCAATCGGCAGGAACACGACGAGCCAGACCACGATGCTGCCCCAGACCGCATTCCAAGCGTACTTCGCACCGACCTCAGGACGACCCGCGCCGAGGTTCTGGCTCACGAAGGTATTGACGACGGTGAGAAACCCCATCGCGATGGCGATCGGCGTAAACGCCCAGATCCCGCCGTTGCCCTGGGCGGCAACCGCGAGCGGGCTGACCTGGCCGACCATCAGCGCATCGACAAATTGCATGACCGTGTAGCTGGTCATGGTCAGCACGGTGGGCCACGCAATTGACCACACCTCGCCCAGTGGCGAGGCATGCGTCGATGACGACGCGGCGGCGTTGTTGTCCCCCAAACTCATGACGATTCTCCGATTCCTGCGCACAAAACGAATTCGCCCCGCCGAAGGTGACGGCGGGGCGTTGGGTCTTGTTCATCAGGCTGGAAACAAGAGCCTCTACCGGCGCACCGTCGGTCCGTTGCGGTCGACATTGTCGAGTTGGTGCTTGTAGGGCTTCATACTGGTGGGCTACTCTACGGAGATTCCACGGGAGTGAAAGGGTCGATTGATGAAGTTCTCGAAATATGTTGGCCGATGCGTTGCATCGTTCTGTCTCGCGATCACGGTCCTCGTGCTCAGTGGAGCCGCGGGTGATGTCGACCAGCGCCGCTGGCTTCAGCGCATGGACGATATGGATCGAGCCTGCCTGAATCAGGCCGTGGGCTTTGCCGCCCCGGCGATCCACGACCTGGACATGGACCGCTCCGGCCCGGCGTTGCCCGATGACGCCGAATCGCTGATGGATCTGCGCGGCAAGGTCATCGTCCTCCAGGCCTGGACGAATCGAACCTCCGCCGGCCGCGCGGCAATCGTGAAAGCCGAGAAGACCATCAACGCGATGGAACGCGAAGACATCGTGCTGATCGGCATTCACACGCCTGACGGCATGGACAAGGCTGAGCGCTTTCTCGAACGGCGCAAGAACAAGACCACGCAATACCTCGATCGCAACGGCGCGTACAGCGATGCGATGGGTGTGTATGAAACGCCGGGCAATCTGATCGTGGATCGTCAAGGCAATGTGCGTTTCGCCGGCATCCGAACCGCATCACTCGATGATGCCATTCAGGTCTTGCTCGATGAACCGTTCGACCCTGAGACCGAACCGACGCCACGGCCGGAACCGGAAGTCGTCGAGACGGTTGGGTTTCCCACATTCGAGAATCCGGTGCGCACCGCGAATGATCTGCGCGGACAACCATCACCAAAGTTCTCGGTCCAGCGCTGGATTACCAACCGGCCGAACATGTCGGGCAAGGTCGTCATCATCGACTTCTGGGCGACATGGTGCGGACCGTGTCGCGTGGCGATTCCGCACATGAACGAGCTTGCGCGGGCATTCCCGGAAGACGTCGCGATCGTCGGACTCAGCAGCGAAAGCCTCGGAGATTTCCAGAACGGTTGTCAACGTCACAATCTGAACGAGAACACGTTTGCATATTCCATCGCCATCGATCCCGGCCGCACCATGGCCGGCGCTGTCGGCGTCCGGGCGATTCCGCATGTGATGGTCGTCAGTAGTGACGGTATCGTGCGGTATCAGGGATCACCTAGCGGCCTGAACGAGCAGATACTCGGCCAGATCGTCGCGGCAAACAAAAGCGGTGGGCAGTCGCCCGGCAATCGCTGGGCGAGAAAACTCGGGCGAAAATAACGACCGCCATCACGGCATGCGATCCAGGACGACATGAACCCATGAAGCGATTGACCTGCATTCTCGTGTGCCTCCTTGGCACGCTCACCGGCTGTTCGAATGCCGTCAAACCCGGCTCCGCCGACGGCCTCATTGAACAGCACGCATTCGATGGTGCCACCGGCGAGCGCCTGTCGTACGACGACGTCGTTGCTCGACTTCGCGCGCGGGACATCATCATCCTCGGTGAAACGCATGACGACGCCGACGGCCACGCCGTGCAGGCGAAGCTCACGCATTTGATACTCGACGGCACGTCGAACGGCGCGCTGGCGCTGGAGATGCTCGAGCGTGATGAACAGCCGATGGTCGATGCGTGGTTCGACGGCGCAATGAGCGCCCGATCGATGGCCGAGGAAACTGGTTCCGCTGCGTGGGCCGGCACAGGATCATGGAAAGCGTGGTATCAGCCGGCACTTGATGCGGCCCGCGCCCACGACGCCCGCATCATTGCCGCGAACGCGCCGCGCCGATACGTCCGCATCGCGAACCGTGAGGGTTTTGCGTCGCTTGAAGCGCTGCCGGCCGATGAGCGCGCGTACTTCGTCATTCCCGAGACAATCATTGACGGTCCGTACGCGGACAACTTCCGCGAGATCATGACCGGCTTTGCCGACGATGGTCTTCACGATGGCATGAGCGAAGAAGACCTGAACGCACTCTTCCGCAGCCAGCTCGTCTGGGATGCCACGATGTCAGACTCGGTTGCCGCAGCGCGCCGTGAAGGCGGCGGTCCGGTGATCCTGCTCATCGGACAGTTCCACTCCGACTTCGAAGGCGGCACCGTGCACTACCTGCGTGAGAAGCGCCCGAACGACTCCATGGCCACCGTGAGCCTGCAACCCGTCGTGAGCGAAGCGCTGCGCGAGGAAGACGTTGATCGCGCCGACATCGTGATCTATACCGGCCGGTAAACGTCAGCCTATCGTTGCACGACGAAGTCGATCGTAGATCGCACGCCACGCCGGCGTTTCGGGCGGACGCTCAATCAGCATCGCATCGGCAGCACAGGCATCCGCATCACGCAAGACGCGGTACAGCGCGGCGGCGTACGCAACGGGATCATCCGGCATGCGCACAGACTCATGCGGCGCCGGCACGTTCGCGTCCGTCCATCTCACAACAACGGCTCGGCCGACCACCGCTTCAATCGCGTGGCGCAGGTCAGCGGTGGCGACGAGCGTCGCGGGCGTACGCGGCGCATAGTGCCGTGATGATGTGCCGGGACTGTCAGACTGCGCACCATCATCTACGTGATCGACATCACCAATGACATCACGAATCGCATCGATCGTGATTGCACCGGGTCGGCGCACCAACGGGACGGTCGTGGTGAGATCAAGCACGGTGGACTCGATCCCGATGACCGTGGCGCCACCATCGAGAATCAACAGTGATTCATCGTCGGCGAAGTCGTTCGCGACGTGTTGGGCGAGCGTCGGCGAGATATGGCCGGAACGATTCGCCGAGGGCGCCGACAACACGCTGCCAGTGCGCGCGAGCACGGCACGAAAGACATCATGGTGCGGGGCTCGAATCGCGATGGTGGATCGTCCGCCGGTGGCGATCGCGGGCACATCCGGATGGCGAGGCAGAATGAGCGTCAACGGACCGGGCCAGAAGGCGTCGGCGAGTTGCTGTGCCGCGGCGGACCACCTCGGCGTGAGTCGCTGCGCCTGATTCGCATCCAGCACGTGTGCGATGAGCGGGTTGTCTTCCGGCCGTCCCTTCAGCGCATAGATACGCTGCAATGCCGTGAGATCCGAGGTGCGCCCGGCAAGGCCGTACACGGTTTCGGTCGGCAGCGCAACGACATGGCCAAGCAGCAATCGACGTGCAGCTTCACCGATCGCAGCAACAGACGGTTCAACGATCGTTGGCATTCGCATCCGCCGGGGCGGAGATGATCTCGACGTTGATGTTGTTCATCTCGAGTCCAATGCCCGTTGCGCGATACAGATTGGCAATCGCACTATCAAAGTTTACCAGTGCCTGCAGCTCTTCCTGTCGCGCGAATGCGAGCGTCTCCTGACGCTGGAACTTGAGGTTGAGCGATTCGGGACGGAGATCACCGATCGTTGACTGTTCGATCTCGAGCTGACGAAGGTTCTCTGCCTGTGCGATTCGGAACGATCGTGTTGCCTGAATCAACTCGTAGTTCGTGACGACATCACGCAAGGCGGACTTCACATCGAGGATGATCTGCTGAATCGTCTGCCGGTAAGCGATGACTGACGACGTGCGCTGCAGACGAGCTTGTCGATACCGCGCTTCTGCTTCTCGGTTGCCGATCGGCATCTCGAACGCAAGGCCGATGATCCAGTCAATGAAGCTGTCATCGAGCGCATTCTCGTAGGCGCCGCCAGGCGAGTCCGCGAGGCCGATATAGCCCAATTCAGCGCTCGCGTTCAACACGGGCAAACGACTGTTATCCGCGAGTGCCTGGCGGATCGTCGCATCATCGATGTTGAGAATTGCCTGCTGGACTTCCGGGCGATTCTGCATCGCGGTAATCAGCGACTCGCGCAGACTGAATGTGATCGGCGCCTCGATCAGCGCATCGGCGGGCACAAGGACGGTCTCGCCTCCGATCGGCAGCGCAGGATCGTTCAGCAACACTTTCAGGGTGTCCGATGAGCTGCGAATGGCACGACGAGCGCGAATGACATCGGCCTTGCGCTGTTCGACGGTGGCGATCGCATCCGCGAACTCCGCCGGCAGTGTGTCGTACTCCTGTCGCAGTTCGAGTTGTCGTGCGACTTCCTCACCGACTTCAACGAGCCAGACCTGAATCGCCAGGTTCTGCCAGGAGAAGACGAGTTGCCAGTATGCAGTTTCCGTGTCGGCGATGAGGTTCAACAGCTCAACGCGAACATCCTGAATCGAGCGACGCTCTTCGTTGCGCGACAGACGAATCGTCGCGGTGTTTACATCAGCGCCGGCTCCGCGCAGCAACGGTTGCGTGTACCGCAATCGGAACGCGGAGGTATAGGCCGGATCCGGCGCGAACGTCGTCAGCCCACGTGCATCGAAACGGGTGAAATCCGTCGACAGCGTGACCTCGCCGCCGGTCGTGAGCAGCTTGCGAACGCCGGTTTCCCAGACATCGGTCTGCGAGCGCTGCACCGCCTGTCCGAGCGGAATGCCCATCAGGGTCGGAACCGCAGTCGGTTCATCGATCCGTGAGAGGCTCGCATTCGCGTACAGCAGCACGTCAAAGACAGCCTCGGCGGCCACGACGTCGGCTTCGCGAATCGCCGGCAGGAGCCGCGACTGCTGAATGCCCAGGTTGTGGCTGACCGCGGCGGTGATCGCGGATTCCAGATTCAGGACCATCTCGTCCTGTGGTTGGCCTTCGAGATCGCGCTGAAGCGGTGCTCGAGGATCACCCGGCATCGCGGGGCTGATCTCATCGAGTTCCTGCCGGCGTTCGGCAAGCTCGCGTTCGACCTCGGACGGTTCGGCGAACGTCTCGCGGGTCGCGCCCTCAGCCGTCAGTTGTTCGAGTTCGCGATCGATCGATCGACGAACGCTCTGACGGAGGATCTCATCCGCTCGCTCCTGAGCAAACGGCGAACGGCACCCGACCACACTCCCGACAAGCACGGCGAAGCCTGCGCAGAGGAGGGTCAGACCACGTTGATGATGTGTCTTGGACATAGAAACGAAGGGTATCAGGTCGGGAGGCGGTACCGGGCCATTCGCTGGGACAGTTTCTGCACAAACTGCTGCCTGGTCGAGGTCTGGGCTGTTCTGCATCCCGCTGCCGATACCATCCGTAGGTTGATCTTCATTCTGCATCCTGAGACGAGGAGACGTCCATGCTGCACCTCCGTCAAACACGTCACTTGTTGTCGCGCATCGGCCTCGCCATGGTCACCTTGACTCTGGTCACCGCCGCCGGCACCGCCCAGACTACGCCCCCATCGGCGGACGAAGACGCGTACGTTGCGGTCGTGACCGCCGACGATGTCTACCTTCGCTCCGGTGCGTCGAAGTCCTACTACCACTTCGGCAAGGTGAAAGTGGGCGACTTCGTGCTCGTGACGGGCAAGAAGTTCAAGTGGGTCCGCGTCGCCGCAGTCGGCCCGGTCTTCGATGACCTCTACGGCCTGATTAAGTCGCGGCCCGGCGAGGCGTCACAAATCGCGCTCGATGCCGATGGCGTGCATGGCGTGGTCACGGGGCGCACCGAGGTCTACGCGCCGAACCTCGCAACCAGCCATCCGCTCAAGGGCGTGTGGAAGGCCGTCGATTACCTCCCCGCCGATACCGCCGTCACGGTGCTTGAAGTCGTCGAGACCGAAACCGAGGTCTATCACCGCATCCAGCTGCCGGAATCATCAGTCGCCTGGCTTGCAGAAAACTACATCCGCCCCGCGACCGCCGACGAGATCAAGACGTGGGAACGCACGCTTCGGGAGCGCACGATGGCGTCCGCTCCGACCCAGCCCGCCACGGATGCGCCCGCCGCAGCACCAGTTGCCGCACCGGCCGAAGCGGTCGTTGACGCAGCACCCGACGCCGCTGAAGCCGTCGAGACCGTCATTGCTGACACCACGGATGAACTCGAACAGGTCGCAACGAACACTGATGAAACGATCAAAGACGTTGTCAACGACACGACGGCTGCAGTCGACGATGCGATCAACACCGTGAGCGCCGACACGACGACCGACGCGGTGACAACCGCAACACAGGACGCTGCCGACGCAACGACCGACGTGGTTGCTGACGTCAGCAACGATGCCACCGCGACCGTCGAAGAAATCATGACGCCGGCGGATGTGAACCCTGCGTATATCACCACGATCGAAGACACGACGCCCGAACCTGTCACAACGACCTCGCAGACACACCAGTCGACATCGACCGTGAACACGAGCCGCGCCGATGAGGGCTTTGCGCCGTTCGAAGGTGGCGACTATGTGACGCCGGTCTCGACATATGTCGACGGCTTCCAGGCGACGCCGTCGACGACGGTCACCACCAAGACGCCGCCCGCCGCCACGACCGTCGAGACGCCTGTTGCAACGGGGGCCGACTCGACGCCGACCGATCGATTCATGATTGAGGAATCGCTCGAACCCATCACGGCGTACGACTCGACAAATGCGCCAATCGACGTCGATCAGAACGTCACAACCCCGCAATGGGACGACGTGACCGCGAAGCCGACCATTGACATGCCGGCACCGACGCTGGACCGCCCGGCGCTGCCGCCACTTCGAACGGACTTCAATGTCGACGATCTCGAGCAGCGTTTCGAGCTGCTTCAGGATGAGCCGATCGAAAGTGCTGAGCTGGCCCCGTTGCGGTCGCTGTACCTGAGCCTGGTCGATCGAGAAGGCAGCGATTCCTCGGTCGGGCGCTACAGCAAGGCTCGCGCCGAGCAGCTTCGCATCTGGGGCGATCTCCAGCAGCGTCGTCAGGAGCTTCGCCAGCTTCGCGCCCAGTTCGAGTCGACCAGCGAGGACGCGGCGACGATCCGCATGCTTGCATCCCGCGAAGGCGAATACGCCGCGGTCGGTCGGCTGACCGCATCAACGATCTACGACGGCGTGGCCCTGCCACGACTGCTTCGACTTCAGGACCCAACGACCGGTCGCACCGTCGCGTATGTGCGCCCGGACGCGAGTGAGGGCGTGGATCTCTTCTCGCTCGTCGGCCAGTTGATCGGTGTCGCCGGCGAGAAGCAGTACGACGGCGGCCTTCGCCTGAACCTGGTTCGACCGTCACGAATCGATGTGCTGTCCCCGGCTGGCTGATGACATCAAGCGTGCTTCGTGCGGTGTCGACCGTTCCATCAGGAATACGGTCATCATCGGGACGGATCGCGGCCGAGACGCTGCTATACTGAGCGTTCCGACGATGTCGGATCCGGCGGGGCGTTAGCTCAATTGGGAGAGCGCTGCCTTTGCAAGGCAGAGGTTACCGGTTCGAGCCCGGTACGCTCCATTCGACTCGCTTCCATCGCGAGTTGTGGGATCGAAGAAGGAAGAAAGATGGACGGGACGGCGGCGTTTAGCCGCCGTTCTGCACATAGACGTCGTAACGCACCGTCTTGCCCTTGAACACCACGGTCGGGCGCGGCGCCAATTCCGGGGCGTCATCCGCACGCTTCACCACAACACGGCGCACATGCTCGCGCGCCACCTCGAGCAACTGCGCGGCATCATCGTCATCGCCGACCAGTTCGCGCAGCATTCGAATCCGCTTCTTCGGCAGCGCTGACGTCTTGCGCTTCTCAGGAAACATCGGATCAACGTAGACCACGTCCGGCGATTCGGCGAGCGATGGCAGCACGTTGCGCGCATCGCCTGACATCACGCGAATACGTGCACGAAGTTCCGATGGCACCGCGCTCGATTCGTCGCCCATCGCAGCGCCAAGCATCGTGGCGACAATCGGTACGCGCTCACATGCGATCACGTCGTACCCGAGTGCCGCGAACAACACACTGTCGCGTCCGAAACCCGCGGTGGCATCAAGAACTGTGCTCGCATCCCGGCCAAGTGCTTTGGCGAGCGGTTGACGCTTCGACAGGCTGCGGCCGCCGGGGCGAAGATCGATGTCAGCGTACTCGAGGCGCATCGCATGGCGCGACTCGCGCGGGTCAATGAGCTCAAGTCCATCCGGGCGATAGCGCAACCAGATCGTCTCGTCTGACGCATCACGCACGTTGGGGATGTACGCACAGCCAAGGCTGTCGGCGAGGGCGCGCGCAGCTTCTCGGTCCGGCGCTCTGGCGCCGGGTCCCGGAATGACGATGACTTGAGCGATGGATGCGGTCATGGGTGCGGTAGGATGCAGCTTCGCCGGTTCACGCACACGTCGAGCGTGCAACCGAGCACGAATGATAGACAGGAGTTTCTCGACATGCGTTGTGCCGCCCTGACCATCGCCGCGGTCGTGCTGACAGTCCCGCTATCGGTGCTGCCGTTCGGATGCACGACGATTGACGTCACATCGCAGCGCACCACGATCCAGGTCGATCGCCCGGCGCGAATCAACCATCCGGTGTTCGTGAAGCTCATTGATGCCGCCGACCGCGATGCGTTCATTCGCGACTGCGATCGCCTGCTGCCGAGCATCCCGGGCGTGGTGTCGTATTACTGCGGCGTGCACTTCGATGCAGGACGAGATTCCGTCATCAAAGACTACGACGTTGGCCTGTACGTCGGCTTCGAGACCGCCGAAGCGTATGCCATGTACGTGGACCATCCACAACACGTGGAACTTGTCACGAGCTGGCGGTCACGACTGGAATGGCTCAAGGTCTACGACGTCATCGACGTCGATCCCTGATTCCCGCATCCTGATCAGACGGTCACGGGCAATCGCCGAAGTTATTGATGACGCCAAGCAGGTCATCGATGTTGACCACATTGTTACCGAACGTGCCATCACCGTTGTCCGGCGAGTTGTCGCACGGCCCGCCGCTGGCACCGAAGGTATTAATGACTTCGAGCAGATCATCGATGTTGACCACGTTGTTGCCGAACGTGCCATCGCCGTTGTCCGGCGAACAGTCCCATGGGCACGGCGTGAGACCGATGCCTTCGACCGTGACCTGAAGTGTCAACGTGATCTGTGACATCGTTTCACCCGTCAGGTCTTCATCAGACACCATGATGGTGACGATTTCTTCGTACAGACCCGGGGCAAGGCCGGCAGTATCGAAGTCGAAGGACAACGTTGCCGGCGTCAGGCCGATGCCAGTCGTATCGCCACCTGCATACGAGAACGGAGCCGCCACGGACCCGACGCTGTCAATATCAAGCAGCGCCTGGTTGTCGGTTGAATCGAATCCGAGGTTGAAGATGTCCGCGGTGTAATTCGCGATGCCGGAATCCGCGTTCTGAGTGTCTGCGATCACCAGTGCATTCTGATCGATGGCGTTATCAAACGACGCATCGCTCGTGCGCACCACGGTTGCCGTCACACTGAACTGCTCGCTGGCATTGTGCGTACCCGGCGTTGTTGATGACGCGAGCACCATCGCGTTGATCGGGCCTGCGACCGACGTATCGAGTGTCAGGTTGACAGGGATGAACGGTCCGAGCGGCGGCGCGGTGCCGTTGATGAATCCCGACAAACCACTGGCGCCGATGATGGTGTACGCCATATCGGAGCCGCCCTGGACGACATCAACCGGAGCGTTATTACGAATCAGCACCGGCACATCGACGTTGCCACCCTCAATCACACGGCCGACCACCGGCGGTACAAACGCTTCGAGCGCCGGCGGAATCGCGTAGTCAACGATCACCGGGATGTGATCAGACGCATCGTGCAGATCGTTGGCGAGCGCATTGGATCGAAGAAGCTCGCCCGGGAAGTAGAAGTTGTTGCCGCTGTTGATCGCGGAATCAAAGTGCTGGCCATCATTCCCGAATGCGCGGTACGTGCCCGAGATGATTTCAAAGCCCGAACCATCGACCCAGTTGGACGTATGCAACTGGAAATCGAAACGGTCATCCATGCCGCCGGAAATAAGTCCGCCGGTATTGATCGTGCGCGGCGACTGCGTGTGCTTGACTGCGTTGCCTGATCCGCTCCACGGTCCGCCACCGAGCGGATCAACGGCCTGACCGCTCCCTGCCGCGAAGAACCTCAGGAATCCGGGTTCGGCGTTACTTCCGAAGTTCATATCGCCGGTGTACAGGATGTGTGCGTTTGCACCGAGCGCATCGGCGTTGACTCGAAGCACGTCGACACCATCTTCGCGATCATCGATGTCGCTCGATGACGATCCCGCTTTAAGGTGCGAGCTGTACAGATAGAATTCACCATCCGGATTGTCATACTCAACGAGGTCCGACACCTTGAGCCGGAACAGCCAGCGGTCCGAAGCCCGGCTTCCGCCGGTGAGCAGGTCAACGTGGCCCGACTGATCTTCGGTGAGCAGGTCGTCACGATAGAACGCGGCCTGTGCGCCGACAAAGTCCTCACCCTGATTGGTATACGTCGCAGGGCTATAGAACACGCCGGGAGGCGCGGCATCGTTGACCCTGAACGTCAATGTCGTGAAGTTGGCGTTCTTGCATTCCTGGAACACGAAGACGGAGACCGGCACGGCGAACCCGCGCGTCGCGTCGGCATGCATTTCGATGAACGCATCTTCCATGTCATTCACGTCGCCATTGAGCTGTGCGATGTTGTAATTGACAACGCGCAACTGTGCGATTGCGGGGCTGCTGAGCAGCGCCGTGGCAGCCAAGGCGATGAGATGCCGGCGCGGAAACGTGGCCGGACGATCAGACGACGTCGAAATCTGCATACTGAGATGTCCTCTTCAGGGTCTTCCGAATTCGATCAGCAGACCGTACCGCCCCCTCAGACGGTCTTGCCCCTAGGATACGCACCTGTCGGGGGCGATTCGCGTCAAAACTGGTTGCAACGGACGATTCCCCAACCGGTTCCCGCCGCTCTGACGGCAGATCCCGCCTGACGACGTCAGAATGCCTGTTCGTCGTGCCCTCGAATTCGGTTGCAATTCATCCCATGCGTGGAGTCCCTGAGGATTCCCCATGTTCCGACCGCTCGGTCTCTGTTCCGTCATTGCCATGCGGTACCGCAACGCGTCGGCATAACAGGTCGACGTCGAAGAATTCAAACTCGACAACGGGATGACCTTCAACCTGCTGCCGCGCACCGACCAACCGCTCAACGTCGCCGTACACGGCCAGTCCTCATCGGCCGACGTGCGATCCGGAGACGCTGAAGACCAGCGCGTACGCCCCGTCGCGACCAGGCGCCAACCACGCGCCGACAAGTTGTCAGGACTCGAAAGATCGATGACGGCTTCGCTATGCGGGGTCGATGTCGTATGTACACTACCGAGATGACCATGACCTCCAAACGCGAAGAAGCACAACTCAAAGCGGACGCCAAGAAGGGCAAGAAGCACAAGAAGCGCGGCTGGCGAACAGCTGCGGAGAGCGATCGCCACGAGCTGTACGAAATGGCGGTCCAGGAACCTGAAGCCGACATGGACCTCGTCGACCAGGTCTGGCTCGAACTGCGCGGTCGCATGGCTGCCAGTATTCGCGAAGACTTCGCGGGCACGTCCATCGCGGCAATCGAATGGGTGAAGCGACGCGATGTGAATACCGCGATTGGTGTCGATCTTGATACCGAAGTGCTCGGCTGGGCACGCGAGAAGATGTCCGAGCGTCTCAATGAGGAACAGCAGAATCGACTGACGCTCATCGAAGGCAACGTCCTTGACGTGGAAACCGATCCCGTTGACAGCGTGCTCGCCACCAACTTCAGTTACTACCTCTTCAAGACACGTGAGGAGTTGCTGCGCTACTTCAAAGGCGCATTCAAGAACCTGAAGGACGATGGCATCTTCCTGCTCGACGCCTACGGCGGCAGCGATTCAGTCCTCGAGATCGAGGAAGAACGTGATCTCGACGGCTACACCTACATCTGGGATCAGTCGTACTACAACCCGATCACCGGCGATGCGATTAACCACATCCACTTCGCGTTCCCCGATGGCACGCGCATGGAGAAAGCGTTCACCTACGCATGGCGATTGTGGACGCTGCCGGAAATCCGTGAACTGCTGACCGAAGCCGGGTTCAAGAAGATCACGATCTACTGGGAAGGGACGGACGAGGACGGCGATGGCAACGGCGAATGGGCCGCGACCACGCGCGGTGATGCGGCCGAAGGCTGGATCGCCTACCTCGCCGCGGAGAAATAGGACCACGCGACGGTCGCACACAGGGGGAATCACGACATGAGTCCGATTGAGGATCCACGCTTTGGCGCGGCGCACCGCCGCTCACTCATTGAAGCAACGCAGGCCGATGCGGAAGCCCGCGAAGCCAAATCAAGACGCACGGTGCTGATCCTGCTGTTCGGGTCGCTTGCGATGTTCCCCGTGTACGCCATGTTTGCCGCGAACGACACCGTCGGCATGACCGAAATCTTGATCGGCCTGGTCGTACTGCTCGGCATTCGCGTCGTGCTGGGCGTCGTCGGCTGTTACATCCTTGCGGCCACTGTCGTCGGCGGCATGGGCTATCTCGGGCCGGCCATCCTCAAACTCACCGCGATCTACGCCGCGTACACCGTGACCGGCATCGTGCTCAGCGGTGTCCCGCTCGGCTGGCTGATCAACTTCATCCTGTTCGTTGGCATGGTCATGTGGATCTTCGAACTCGAGGCCAATGAAGCCTGGATCTTCGCCATCGTCACGTTCCTGCTTGGCTGGGGTGCGTTGCTCCTCACCTTCATGATCTTCGCGTAAGCACCTGCCGCCGGCGGTGATGTCCCATCGGTGGCCATCGTGCAATCACGATGTGCGGCCTACAATGTCCGACCATGGTGCCCGGAATGCTCCCTATTGCTGGTGCGGACCATCCGATCCTGACGCTGCTTCGGCGCGAGTTGGATGAAGTCTCGATCATCTTCGAACGTCAGCTCGCAAGCGACCTTTCCGCTGTCAACACGCTCTGCCTGCACATCGAACGGTATCGCGGCAAGATGCTGCGCCCACTGCTCGTCATGGCGAGCGGGATGGCGTCCGTCGGTGATGATGGAAGCGGTGCTTCGCTGACGCCGAGCCATCGCGCGCTTGCCGCGGTCGTGGAGATGATCCACATGGCCACGCTCGTCCACGATGATGTCCTCGATGACGCGGACACACGTCGGCGCGGCGAAACCGTCAACGCACGCTGGGGCAACGAGACCGCCGTCATGCTTGGCGACTATCTCATCTCCAACGCGTTCCATCTGTGCTCATCCATTGGTCGACCGGATCTCAACCTGGCGCTCGGCGAAGTCACGAACACGTTGTGCGAAGGCGAACTCGTACAACTGCATCATCGCGACAACTACAGCCTTGATGTCGGCACATATCTTGAAATCGTGCAGCGCAAGACCGCATCCCTTATTGCGGCGTCGTGCCGCCTCGGTGCGGTCATCGCCGGCGCGCCTGATGCCGTTGCCGATGCGCTTGCATCGTTCGGCGGCGCGCTGGGCGTCGCGTTTCAGATTCAGGACGATGTGCTTGATCTCGTCGGCGATCCCAGTGTGGTCGGCAAGTCGCTCGGCAAAGATCTCGAAAAGGGCAAGCTCACGCTGCCGCTGATTCTTGCCCTTGATGACAGTGATCCCGGCACGCGCACCGCATTGCTTCAGGCGATTGAAGCGCATGACGCCGTCGCGGTTGCGACACATCTTGAATCATGCGATGCCGTCGCGCGGGCGCAGAATTATGCGCACTCGCTCGTTCACGATGCGCGACAGAATCTCCCGTCGGTGCCGGCGGGTCCGGTGCGCGATGTTCTGGATCTGATGGCGGACGCGGTGGTCTCACGCTCGAGTTGAGCGAACGACACTCAACCCGCAGCGCGGTGTGCCGTATCAGCCTGCGATGATTCCGAATGCAGACACACGCGATTTCGTCCCGCGTTCTTCGCGTCGTACAACGCATCATCAGCGGCCTGAATGAGCACGATCGAATTCGCCGCCGACGTGGTCATGTTCAGCTGCGAGACGCCGAATGAAGCGGTGATCCGCAGATCATCACGTCCATCCCAGGTCATGGTTGCGAATCGTTCTCGAAGTCGTTCCGCGACAAGGGCGGCGTCGTTGAGATCGGTATCCGGCAGGATGATGGCGAATTCCTCGCCGCCGTATCGACATGCGACATCACTGGCACGTCCATCATCGAGAAGCGTTCCGATCGTCTGGAGCGCTTGATCGCCAAACGGATGACCGTATTCGTCATTGATGCGTTTGAAGTGATCGATATCGCACATGATCAACGACAGCGGTCGTTTGTGCCGGCGCGCGGTCGCGATTTCCTGGGTCAGGCGATCGTCGAAGAATGTTCGGTTCCAGAGTCCGGTCAGTCCATCGATCTGGGCACGCTGCGCGAGCAGTCGAATGAGCGAGTAAATTCGGATCGCGGATCGTAATCGAGCTTTGAGCTCGGCAATGTTGAACGGCTTGGGCACGAAGTCAATCGCCCCAAGGTCGAGACCGCGGACTTTCGTTTCCACATCGTCGTTGCTTGAAATCAGAATCACGGGGATCTCGCGGAGTTCCGCATCCGCCTTCAACTGCGCGAGCACATTGAAGCCACTGATATCCGGCAACTGCACATCGAGCAGAATGACATCGGGATTTGCGGAATGAACCATCGCCATACCGCTCGTGCCATCATGCGCACTCACGATCTCCAGCGGCTCCTGACGAAGGCGCACCTTGAGCAGGCGGTGAATGAAGTCCGAGTCTTCAATCACCAGTACCTTCGCCCGGCTGGATCGTTGTTCAGACATAAGTATCCCGTGTGACGCGGTGCGCCCAATCGGTAACGAGTTCAGTCCTGATCTGTCAGCATCGCCGAACGACAGAGTTCGAGCAGGTCTTCGAGCTTCTCGGCGAGCGACGCATTCGCAGCTTCATCACCGAGCACCGTGCGCTCGAGTTCCGCCGCTGATTCCGTGATGGTTGGGAATCCATAGCCGCCCGCAGAGCCCTTGAGCTGATGCGCCAACGTCTTGAGTTGGGTCACGTCACTCGCCTCATAGGCGTTCTGGAGTCGTTGAACGCGGTCCGGCAACTCGTCAAGGAAGTAGTTGACGAGTTCCATCATGTCCGGATCACTGGCGAATTCACTGATGAGCTGCTTCATTGCATGGCCCCCTGTCCTGGTTGGGTATCAGACCCACGTTCTCGTATCGACACCGCCTGCAGGCGACTTGCGTCCGATCCGCAGATGACGCCGAGGTCCGCATTTCTGATCCCCAACCCCGAACCCCGAATCCCAAATCCCGCGCTTCCCCCTTGACCCAAACAAAACCCGTGCTACCCTAACATAATCACAACATAACTCTCATTGCACCGAGGTGGGCAACGTGCAATCGGAACTGCTCCAGCGCCTGAATGACAGGATTCAGGCGATCCAACAGCAGCGCGGGCGGTCGTCTGCGCTGCCCGAATATCGCCATGCCGACCGCATCGGACGGGATGAGACACCCGGCACATCGTCGTCATCAGGTGGACCGCCGGCCCAGGTGCCGACGAACGCCCCGGCACACGCGTCGAATGGGCCCGGCACAGGCCATGATGTCGACCGCCGGCTGTGGCAGCGCATCGCGCTGATGCCGGGCATGGTCCACGAATGGTTTGGCCAGGCTGGCGCACAGGATCAGCCGTATCGCGCTCGCGTATTGCGCCCGCCGCTGTGCATGATGGTCCATCTCGCGCGCCATGCGGTCATGGAGTGCCCTGACGGCGCACTGGTGATCTGGATCGGGCGCGCATGCTGGCCGTACGCAGAACTGCTCGCGCCGTCATCACGCGCGATGCCGATCGATCATGACGCGTGTGGTGATCAGGCTGAACCTCGGATCGGAGCGCGGATCGGGCGCGGGCCGGATCTTCGACCGCGCTCTCTGTTCATCGATCCACACACCGATGCGGAACGATTGTGGACCATCGATCTCGCTGCGCGCAGCCCGTCCGTCGCCGCGGTCTTCGCCGACGGTCGCGGCTTCGGCCTCGCGGAAACCCGACGCCTGCAACTCGCCGCCAAAGGTTCACCGGTTCGCATCCATCTCGCACGGGCCGCGAACGAGGAACGCGCACTCAGCGCCTCCGGCGTGCGCTGGCATCTCGCGCCAACGCCCAGCTCAACATCACGCCCGCGCTGGCACCTCACGTTGCGTCGCCTGAAAGCCAGCGCCACCCTTCGTCAACTTCTCGATCGTGAGCCGTCCTGGCTTCTGGAGTGGAATCATGCCTCGCGCACTGTCGCTGTACCTGCCCGCGTGGTCCGTGGATCTCGCGCGACGACGCCGGCGTCTCGGCCGGTCATCATCCGACGACGGTCGGCATAACCACTGGCCGATCATCCTCGTCGAAACCGTGCGCGGCCAGGAACTCGTCACGCACGCCTGTCCGCGCGCTCGTGCCTGCGGCATCATGCCGGGCCTGACCCGGAGTCATGCCCATGCGCTCGCGCCGGACGCCTCACTCCACGTCATGGCCCACGAACCGCAACGTGATCTCGATGCGCTGCGCATCCTCGCCCGCTGGCTTCACCGCCGGTACTCACCCACTGTCGCCGTCGATCCGCCGGACGGCCTGCTGCTCGACATCACCGGCTGCGGTCATCTCTTCGGTGGTGAGCACCAGCTGCGCCGCCACCTGCTCGATGCGCTTGAGCGACGCCACATCACCGCACAGATCGGCATCGCATCAACCTTCATGTGTGCGCGCGCTGTTTCACGCTTTGATTGTCCGCTCGGTCACACCATTGAGACCGGCGATGAACATCAGGCGCTCGCGCCACTGCCGATCGATGCCCTTGATCTCGATGACGACACGCTGACCGCGCTCAACGATGTCGGCATCGACCGCATCGAGCATCTCGTCGCCCTGCCGCGCAGCGAGCTGGCCCGGCGCTACGGCGGTGATGTCCTGCGCCGTCTTGATGAGGCGACGGGCGAAGCGATGGAATCCATCAATGCCGTACCGCATCGCAGTCGTGCGACGGTGGAACGGCTCTTCAACGGCGGGCTGCTGCAGACTGAAGCACTCCAATACGCGGTGCGCGATGCACTGACAGAACTGCTTGATGACCTGCAGCGGCGCGAGCGCGGTCTGCGCCGACTGGAACTGCGCCTGGAACGTCTTGATCTCCCACCGGCGACGATCGCCTTCGATGTCAGCACGCCCACGCGCGATCAACGTCATATCTGGTCGCTTCTGGAACCCAAACTGTCTGATGTCCATTTCGGTCATGGCATCGAACAATTGATGCTCACCGCCTCGCGCACCGGCCGATTGCCGCATGCGCAGCATGAACACTGGCGCCATGATGACACCGGCAGCCAGCGCGCCATCGAACAGGCACAAGGCGAGTTGCTGGACACTATGATCGCGCGTCTGACCTCCGCGCGCGTGCTTCGCCTCTCGATGCAGGATGCGCATCAACCCGAAGCATGCGCGCGCATGGTGCCGGCGAACGAACCGACACCGCGCACCTGGCCGGCCCCGGTCACGGTCGATCGACCATCGCGTCTCCCGCAACGACCACAAGCGGTCACGATGATCGATGAAGATGCGCGCGGGATGCCACAACGCTGGCGCCGTGAGGGCGCAACCTTCACAGCAACCCGAACTGTCGGACCAGAACGTATCGCGCCCGCATGGTGGGATCACGATGGCTCCGATGCACCAAGTGACTTCTCGCGCGGGTTTGGCATGCGCGATTACTTCCGAGTTCAGGACGAGCACGGACGCTGGCATTGGCTGTGCCGGATGCGCGAGCATGGACGCTGGTGGCATCACGGCGACTGGTCATGAGGTGAACGATGCCCGCGGAACCGATGCCTCGATTGCGCCCGCATCCCAAGGATGATGTCGGCGACCCGATTGCATGCCCCACACCAATTGATCCCGATCTCGCACCGCCGTACGCGGAACTCGAAGTCACCAGCAACTTCACCTTCCTCACCGGTGCGAGCCATCCCGAGGAATTCGCAGCGCAGGCCGCCGTGCTCGGTCACCGCGCAATCGCCGTCACTGACGTCAACACGCTGTCCGGCATTGTGCGCGGCCATCTCGGCGCGGTGAAACACAACATCCCGTATCTCGTCGGCTGTCGACTTCGATTCCTCGAACCAGTCGCCACAACCGTGCTCGTGTATCCCACGAACGTCGCTGCCTACGGCCGACTCTGCCAGTTGCTCACGATCGGCAAGCGGCGCGCGCCCAAGGGTGATTGCCATCTCACCGTGCAGGATCTGCTGGCGCATCATCAAGGCTTGCTCGCGGTCGCTGTTCCGCCCGCCGACCTCAATCAGATTGTCATCGATACCATCGAAGCGCTCCGCCGAACATTCGATGATGATCGGCTGTCCATCGCGATATCCCGGCACTACAGCGCCGATGATGATCAACGGCTCGACCAGCTTCGTCATCTCAGCGCCCACACGAACGTGCCGCTCGTCGTGACGAACGCCGCGCACTATCACATTGCCCAACGTCGACCATTGCAGGATGCCGTCACCTGCGTGCGTCTGGGTTGCACGCTGCAAACCGCAGGCCGACGACTGCAACCCAACGCCGAACGCATGTTGAAGAGCGCGGTTGAGATGGCGGCACTCTTTCCCGATGATTGTGCAGCGATTGCTCGGACCGTCGAGATCGCAACGCGCGCCAGCTCGTTCTCGCTCGATGAACTGAAGTACGAATACCCCGATGAGATCTGCCCCGATGAACGGTCACCGATCGAATACCTCCGGCAACTCGCGTGGTGCGGCGCCGCGGACCGCTTTCCCCAAGGCGTGAACGATCAGATTCGCACACAGCTCAACCACGAACTGTCGCTGATCGATGAACTGAACTACGCGCCGTACTTCCTCACTGTCTACGACATCGTGACATTCGCCCGATCGCGCGGCATTCTCTGCCAGGGTCGCGGCGCGGCGGCGAACTCCGCCGTCTGTTACTGCCTCGGCCTGACGTCGGTGGATCCGGGTCGAATCGAGATGCTGTTCGAACGCTTCATCAGCCGGGAACGCAATGAACCGCCCGACATCGACATCGACTTCGAACACGAGCGCCGCGAGGAAGTCATTCAGTACATTTATCAGAAGTACGGTCGCGATCGCGCAGCGCTGACCGCGGAAGTGATAACCTACCGGCCGCGCAGTGCGGTGCGCGAACTCGGCAAGGTGCTCGGTCTCTCACGCGATGCCGTCGATCGACTCGCGAAGGATTTTGACTGGTGGGATGACGGCGGACTGAACGCCGAACGCGTGCAACGACTCGGTCTCGATCCATCCGGCAAACTCCTGCGCCAACTCGCATGGCTCGTCGGTCAACTGCTTGGCTTCCCGCGCCATCTCTCACAGCACGTCGGCGGGTTCGTCATCACCCGGCGACCACTGAGCGAACTCGTGCCCATCGAGAACGCGGCGATGGACGATCGAACAGTCATCGAATGGGATAAGGACGACATCGATGCCATGGGCATGCTCAAAGTCGATGTCCTCGGGCTCGGCATGCTGACGTGTATTCGCAAGGCGTTTGATCTGATCGCGGACACGCACGGCCAGCGGTATACGCTCGCCACGGTGCCGCCGGAAGATCCGCGCGTGTACGACATGATCTGCGATGCAGACACGGTCGGCGTGTTTCAGATTGAATCACGGGCGCAGATGAGCATGCTGCCGCGATTGCGTCCGCGGTGTTACTACGACCTGGTGATCGAAGTTGCGATCGTGCGCCCGGGCCCGATTCAGGGCAAGATGGTGCATCCGTACCTGAAACGCCGGAACGACCCCAATCGTGAAGACTACTATCCGAACGACGATGTTCGGCGCGTCCTGAAGAAGACGCTCGGCGTGCCGCTGTTTCAGGAGCAGGCAATGGCGCTCGCGATCGTCGCGGCCGGCTTCACACCGGGTGAAGCGGATGAACTTCGTCGTGCGATGGCCGCGTGGAAACGCAAAGGCGATCTCATCTACACCTTCGGCCAGCGGCTGATCAAGGGCATGATCGAGCGCGGCTACGACACCGATTTCGCCGAACGCTGTTTCGAGCAGATCAAGGGATTCGCGGATTACGGCTTCCCGGAATCACATGCCGCCAGCTTCGCCTTGCTTGTGTACGTCTCATCGTGGATCAAGCACTGGCATCCCGCCGCGTTCGCGGCCGCCCTCATCAATAGCCAGCCGATGGGTTTCTATGCGCCGGCACAACTCGTGCGCGATGCCCGTGAGCACGGCGTGGAGATCCGCGAGATCGACGTCAATCACAGCCATTGGGATTGCACGCTGGAATCCACCGATGATCCCGATCGACCGGCGTTGCGGCTCGGTCTTCGCCTCGTGAAGGGATTGCAACAGGTTGATGCCGACGCCATCACCAACGCCGTCCTGCATGTCGGGCATTGCACGTCGATCGACATGCTTCAGGACGTCAGTGGCGTGCGCGTGGCGACGCTGCAACGACTCGCATCCGCCGATGCGTTCCAGTCGATGGGACTTGATCGGCAGACCGCACTCTGGCATGTGCGTGCGTTGCGGGATGAAGCGCTGCCGCTGTTCGATGGCGTGATTCGTAACACGCGATACGAAGCCGTCGCACTGCCTGCCATCGCCGCCACAAAGCAGGTAGAACAGGATTACCGCACGACCGGCTTGTCGTTGAAGGCGCATCCGATGACGTTCCTGCGCGATCGGCTGGAATCACTTGGCGCAACGCCGGCGGGCGATCTTCGTGATGATGAAACCTGGCGTCACGGCATGTCGATCGCCGTCGCGGGCATCGTCCTTGTTCGACAGCGACCATCAACCGCGAAAGGCATTCTCTTCATGACGATTGAAGATGAGAGCGGCGCGGCGAACCTGATCATCCGACCGGAAGTCTTCGAACGCTTCCGCCCCGCCGCGCGTCACGGCGTGGTGATTCTCGTGCGCGGCCGGGTGGAGCGCGCGAACAACGTCGTCCACGTGATGGCGAAGCAGATCCACGACCTCACCGCGCCGGACGTTGAGTTGTCCGTCAAAGCACGGAACTTTCATTGAGGAAGGCAGGTGGCAGATGGTCATCGTAGGGCGGATTTACCAATCCGCCATCGTGAAGAACGAATGCGGCGGACTGGTAAGTCCGCCCTACAAAGACATGCCGGCGCCGCAGGTGTAGGGCGGATTTACGAATCCGCCATCACGAAGAACGAATGCGGCGGACTGGTAAGTCCGCCCTACAACGACTCTCCATCTGCCACCTGCCGACTGCCTTCCCTACACCACCATCATCACGGCGATCACCGCGCGGGCGGACCATGCGAACGTGCGAATCCAGTTCGTGTTCACCAATCGACGCCACGTCGCTTCATCAAACCCCGCGCCGAGCTTGTTGTGACACGGAACCTGGATGAACGCCGTCGAGAACCAGTTCACGCCGACCAGCGCAATGCCCGTCCAGAGCAACCACGTCGCAATGCCCTCCGGCGCGAGAAACACCAGCAGACCGGCGGTGATCAGCTCCACGAACATGCACGGTGCGACGACGTACGTCGTCAGTCGGGTGTGATCCGCTTCGTAGCGCACAAACCAGTCTTCACCCACGCGCGAGAACAGCGGGTAGTGCACGACCTGCACGAACCAGATCAGCCCCGTCATCATGACGGTGGCAATGAGATGACAGGCAAGCAGAAGCGTCACGAGGTCGATGGACTCACATCCGCCGACATCCCGCACGTGCCATCCGCACAGGCGATGTCGACATAGTCAGGTCGATCACCCGCGGTCGCATGCTTGAATGATTCGATGATCTTCCCGTGACGGATCACAAATACGCCCGGCATCTGGAAGCCATCGCCATCGAGTGTGCCCAGGCCATGGCCACGCAGGAACGCGGTCATGCCACGCCAGACGACCTTCGGGCCGAACAGCTGTGTGAGCGAGCCACGCTGCAGACCAAACGATCGATACAGCGCACACGTCGGATCGCTGATACGCGGAACATCATCCATGCCGAACGACTCGAGCCACGGACCCGCTTTCTCGTCATCACTCATATGGACGATCACGAGCTGCACGCGTTCTTCGGCGAGCGTGTCACGACGCTCCTTCAGGTCAGCCAGCGCTTCCCGGCAGAACGTACAGCCTGCGTGACGCAGGAACACGACCATCACCTTCGACTTCTGTGAGAGATCAAGAAGCGTTGCGCCGGTGTTCGTTGTTGCACGGGACATCGCTTCCGCCGGCGTGCGGCCGAGCGGAGTCGGTTCCGGCACGGTCATGCGCACCTTGAAGGCGGTCCACAGGATGATGCCGAACGGAATCAGCCAGACCAGATCGTTGGTGAGATTGATCCAGACGAATGTCCACGGCAGTTCGCCGCGGGCGGCCGTCATCGCGACGCCGATCGGGCCGAACAGCTTGCCGAGGAAGCCCACGAGGACGATCGGGTAGTGCGTCATCGGATCGCGGGCGGCGATGAGATAGCCCACGCCGTACACGCCGACGATCATCCCGACGCATTGCCAGATGGATGGATAGGTCGGTTCCGGCAGGCCCATGATGCGGAACATGGATAGCGGGAACAGAATGACCACCGTGCCCCAGACGAGGTTGTAGATCCCCGCGAGGGTCAGCACCCAATACATCCATCGAGGCGAGCCGATTGTCGGCTTCGATGCCATCGTGCCACTCCGTCAAACGTCCGAAAACTCGTTCCCCGCCGCGTCCGGGACGCATCGCAATCCGCCAAGCACTGCGATCAACACGATTTCGCATCCGACGGCGTCTCGGATTCACCCAAACCCGACCCAGCCAGGTGCGTCCACAGCCACGAAAAACGGGCGTCCATCCGTGAAGGACGAACGCCCGTGTGGGGAAATATCGCGATGCAGGAGCGATTCAGATCAGTTCTCACCGCCGTTGATGATCTCAACGTTCATCGGTGTCGACCCTGTACTGAAGATGATGGGACCGGACCGTTCCGTCGGAATCTTCGGAAGTTCTGCGACCTGATCCGGCGTGAGCATGCTGTGAAGCGTCTCGACGTGCCGCTGCTCGAGTGCTCGGCGACGTGCGTACGCTTCCCGAATCGGGTCGCCATCGCGGCTGCCGGGGAAGAACTCGAACATCTGATCGCCGTCCGGCGAACTGGCTGCGGCCATGCTTTCGATCATGCGACGTGACTCGCGCGGCTGATGCTCGAGAATCGCGCGCCGAATCTCGCCATCGATCGTCGCACAATCCACATCGAACGCTTCACGGAGTGCGAGCATGTTCGCCATGGTCTCATCATCAAGGCCGTCGAGCTCCAGCGCACGATCAAACGACCGCTCGGCAATGCCTCGGCGGTGCAGTCGTGGATAGGTCTGACGATCGATCAGCGTTTCGAACTCCGATGCCGCATCTGCGTCCATTGACTGTGCAATGATCTGCGCGTGTGTTCGTGTCGTATCTCGAACGGCGAGTCGCAAACGCGTCGCACGATCCACCACTTCGAGTGCATCGTCGTACGCGCTGGTCTGGAGGTATTCATCGACCTGCTGCTGCGCTTCGCTCAGGAATGCGTTGCGGCGACGCAGAACATCATCCAGCGCGAGCTCATACGCCATCAGATGTTCTTCAAGCTGATCGAGCTGCGATGCGGGCAACTTCATGTCTTCGACTAATGCAATGAGATCGACATTTTCGCCGTCGAGACGGGAATCCGGCAGCGTCTTCTTGCGGGTCAACACGCGTTCGAGTGAAGGCCAGCGTTCGAGCTGGTTCTCGGCGAGCAATGCCTGGACGTTGCGAACGAATTCATCACGCAGCGCAGCCTTGTCTGACTTCAGCGCTTCCGAACGCTTTTCGATCTCGACCATGCGGCGCTCGTGTTCTTCGATGTCGACCGGCGGACCGCCGCCGACCACGAACGCCATCTCACTGTCGCCTTCTTCCAGCTGCCTCTGCAGATCTTCCGCCATCTGCTGTGCGGCTTCCTGCAGTGCTTTCTGCATTTCTTCGGTCATCTCGAAGTCACCACCGCCATCGACCGCGATCATGACGCCGGGTTCGGCGATGACCGCGCCGCCCGGGCCAACCTCGACCGCGCCACCACCCTCGCCCTCGGGGCCGAATGCGCCAATCGTCATGACCACGCCGACTTCGGTCGGGCCGGCATCGATGTCGACATCGCCGCCGCCAGCTTCCGACACGATGCTGTCGATGATTGCGCCGAGATTGCCTTGTCCATCTTCGCCGGGCTCACCGAACGCGAAGTTGTTCGCTTCGGGTGCATCCGGATCAAGCGCACCCATGTCATCGTTCGCGAAGTACATGCCGGGCACCTTGGGCATGTCAGAGAGATGCTTGCGCACCATGGCATCGAAGTCGAGCAGGTATTGATCCAGCACATGGCCAACCGCTGTGACCTGCGGTGCGCTCAACTGCAGTGACTTCTCAAACGTTGGCAGATCGCTGCGCAGGAAATCGGGTGTGCGCAGCTCGGTGAAGTCTGGCATGGAGTAGTAGGACGAGTACGTCACCTCTTCGCCGGTGCCATCATCGATTCTGCGATCGACGCTCCACGACTGGCTCTGCGCCAGTGCTGGCGATGCGAGCAGCAGGCCGCTCGCGGCCCCCGCCACAAGGAATCCGGTTCGTCGACGAAAGCGCGTCATCGTGTTCTGCCTCGTATTCACGGTTGATTCCTCCCTGAGACGCCGGTGATCGGCGTCGCGGTACCCACTGCTGCTGTAGTAGCCCCAAGGCTCCGCGTCCGCAACATCAAGGTCTGATGCGGCCGGCACCGTATTCTGACGCGCCACATCGACTTTTGTCATTGGTTCGACGAATAGGGCGGGCCGCGGGCCAGGTTGTAATCCCATCGACAGCGATGCCTTAGGCGAAAATCAATGACCTGATTCTTCCTGCAACCGGTCTCGCGGAGTAGGGTTGACCTTACCGGCGGGCGAATGCCCTTGTGCCCGTCAAGACAGGCGAAACAGGCAAGTTCGGAGACAGGAGAAGACTCCCCATGCGGTCATTCATGACTGGATTCGCGTTCCTCGCACTCACGGCCGGCGTCACGATTGCAAACGACGCCCCGGATCCCGCACGTCCCGATGCATGGGCGAAGGAACTGACCTGGCGGAGCATCGGCCCCGCGAACATGAGCGGTCGAATCGTGGACCTCGCCGTCTATGAAGCTGATCCGACGATCTGGTGGGCCGCGACCGCTTCAGGCGGACTTCTCAAGACGACCAACAACGGCACATCGTTCACGCACCAATTCGACCGCGAAAAGGTCGTGTCCATCGGTGCTGTCTGCGTCGCCCAGAGCGATCCGAACATCCTCTACGTCGGCACCGGCGAGTCGAATCCGCGCAACAGCGTGTCGTGGGGCAACGGCGTGTACAAGTCGACCGATGGCGGCGATTCGTGGACACACATGGGACTCGACGAGTCGTTTCAGATCGGGCGAATTCAGGTGCACCCGGAAGATCCCAACATCGTCTACGTCGGCGCGCTCGGCCGACTCTGGGGACCGAACGAACAACGCGGCGTGTTCAAATCAACCGATGGCGGCGAGACCTGGGAACACAGCCTGTTTCTCGATGACCGTACGGGCGTCATTGATGTACAGATGCACCCCAATGATCCCGACACGTTGATCGTGGCCACGTACGAACGGCAGCGCGATGAGTTCGACACGAACGACCCCGCCGTCAAATGGGGTGAAGGCAGCGGCATGTACCGCACCACCGATGGCGGTGAGACATGGGATGCACTCACCGAAGGACTGCCGACCGGGATTCTCGGGCGCATCGGTCTTGATTATTACGATGCCGACCCCGACACGATTTACGCGGTCGTTGAATCCGAGATGATCGGCAGCGAAGCGGAAAACGCTGCGTACATGGGCGTTCGAGGCGAAAACGCGGAGCTCGGAGCACGCCTGACCGAAGTCACCGAAGACGGACCTGCTGAAGCCGCTGGTCTTGAAGAAGGCGACATCGTGCTGCGGATTGATGATTCCATGATCCTGTCGTACCAGGAACTTCTCGCGGAGATCCGACGGCACACCGCCGGTGATGCTGTGCGCATCGAAGTCGTGCGTGAACGTGAACCGGTCGCGCTCGATCTGACGTTCGGCGACCGTCCGGGCGCGGAAGAAGAGGATGAAGATGCGGAGGATCAACCCGCGCGCCGACGCGGACAATCGGATCGGTCACCGTTCCGCGGTCGACTCGGTGGGCAGATTGAGAACATTCAGGATCAACAGGGTGATGACGGTCATGAGTACGGCGGCGTGTACAAATCCACCGATGGTGGCGACACGTGGACGCGCATCAACTCCGTAAACCCACGCCCGATGTATTTCAGCCAGATTCGGGTCGACCCGAGCGATGATCAGCACATGTTCGTCCTGGGTGTATCGCTGTACCGATCGAGCGATGGCGGCGAGACGTTCACCGGCGACGGAGGCAGTGGCGGCGTCCATGTCGACCACCATGCGATGTGGGTCAATCCGAACGACGGACGACACATCATTCTTGGCAACGACGGCGGCATCTACATCACGCACGATCGCATGGAAACCTGGGATCACGTGAATCGCTTCGCGATCGGCCAGTTCTATCACGTGACCGTCGACAACCGCATTGATTACCGCGTGTATGGCGGCCTGCAGGACAACGGATCATGGGGCGCACCAGCGCGCGGTCGATCCGGCGGCACGATCAATGAAGATTGGTTCCGTGTCGGTGGCGGCGATGGCTTCCTCTGTCTCGCGGATCCCGCTGATCCCGATCTTGTGTACTACGAATCGCAGAACGGTGGCCTTGGTCGCGTCAACCTGCGCACCGGCGATCGCGGTTTCATGCGTCCGCGCCCACAGAACGGTGAACGGTATCGCTTCAATTGGAAGACGCCGTTCAAGCTGTCTCAACACAACTCGAAGATCTATTACACCGCAGGCAACTATGTCTTCCGATCGCTCGACCGCGGGAATGGACTCGTTCCGATCTCGCCGGAAATCACACCAACGGATCGTGGCAGCGCAACGGCCTTTGCCGAATCGGCACTCGACGCAAACGTGTTGTACGCGGGCACTGATGATGGCGGCCTTGTGATGACGCGCGATGGCGGCGCGACATGGATCGACTTATTCGCTCTCGCCAATGATGAAGACGATGCGACCGAGGAGACCGAAGAGACGGCAGACGCCGACGACGCTGCGGCGAGCGATCCCGCAGAAGAAGCTTCAGCAGAAGAGTCTGCCGACGCCGAACCGACTGACGATCCCGTCACCGGCATCTGGTCTGCCAAGGCGACCGGCGAGATGATTCCCGCAGATCAGGGTGGCTTCACGCTGACGCTGACGCTTAACGATGACGACACCGTTTCGGGGCGACTGACATCTGAGTTCAACGATGACAACATCTCCGAGGGCAAGTTCGATCGCGAGAAATCGAAGTTGACGTTCGTCTTCGCCGGCCAGCAAGGCACGTTTGAAGCTGAAGGCACCATCAAGGACGACTCGATCACCGGCGTGCTCGCATTCGGCGGCATGTTTGACTTCGACTTCAGCGGGACGCGCAGCCCGATGGTCGTGGACAACGATGATGCGGACGAGAGCGAAGACGACGCCAACGCCGGTATGGACATCGCCACGCTGTTGCCGGGCCGATTCCACGTCAGTTCGCTGGAGGCATCGCGTTACCAGCCGAAACGCGTCTATGTGACGTTCGATGCACATCGATCCAATGATGATGCACCGTACGCATTCGTATCGAACGATTACGGGCAGTCATGGGCATCGTTGACCACGCACCTACCGGCGGATGCCGGCTCGACGCGCGTGTTGCGCGAAGACCGTACGAATCCGAATATCCTCTATATGGGAACGGAATTCGGTGCGTGGGTTTCGATCGATGCCGGGACGACATGGACGAGCCTGAACACCAACCTGCCGACCGTCGCCGTGCATGAAATCGCACAGCACGAAACGCTGAATGACATCATTGTCGGGACGCATGGCCGCAGCATCTGGGTGATGGACGCGACGATGTTGCGGCAACTGTCGGCGGGCGTCATCCGCGACGATGAGCCGACGCTGTTCGACACGGCTGATGTGTACTACTGGCGGTCGATGCCATCGCGTGGCACGAACATCCGTCGATTCACCGGCACGAATCCGGGGCAAGTCGCCACGATTCAGTACGCGCTGCCGCGCGGAGCCACCACATCGCGCCTCACCATCACTGATGCAACCGGGCGCGTCATTCGTGAACTCGATGCGCCTCGAAATGCCGGCGTCAATTCCGTGAACTGGGATCTGCGCGAACGCCGTCGACCCGGTTCGCGCCGCCGCGTCGGGCCGCGTGTCGAACCTGGCCATTACGGTGTGGTGCTCGAAATCGACAATGAACGGCTCGTCACATCTGTCCATGTCATCGGTGATCCGACGTATCCCGATGTTGAGCTCTGGGGCGAACAGTACGATGAACAGCTTGAACTGCTCGAGATGTTCGACGAGGAAGAAGGCGATCGCGACGCTGGTGACCGCATTGAATAGTCATCGCGTCGGCGATTGAATTCGAGTATCACCTTCGATCAGTGCGTGTGCATGATTCGTGGAGTTGTCATACACCCACGGTCCGACCCGCGCATCCATGTTCAGCAGGATCTGCGTGTGGTCATCGGTCTCCAATCGGCGCGCCGGCACGAATGAATCGCCGTCATACCGCGCTGTTGTCGACACGCGGACGGCATCGATCGCGCCGTCAAAGAACGAAGTCGGCTGACCATGCCGATCGACATCAGCGCCGATGAAGATCGGGAGACGATTCGGCGTTCGTCGGCCTGCGCGCCGGACAGTGTCGATCAACTGACCATCCACATAGAGTCGAACTTCCTGCTCGTCGTAGACACCGGCAATGTGATGCCAGACATCCGTACGGAGCATCGAATCGGCCGACTGCGCTTCGGCGTATCGACCATCCAGATGAATGCTGAAGTTCGGCCGGCCGTCACTGACAAAGATGCCATACTCCGAGTACTCGGTCTTTGCGATCAAACCAACGCGATCACCAAACGACTCCGCATTGAACCAGCACTCGATGGTCAACGGGCCATTCGGCACGCGGAACTGCTCGTTCATGACGCGAAGGCAATCGAGATGGCCATCGAGGATCAGCACCTGTTCCTGATCCGGCACCGTGATTGGCGGCAATGCCGCAATATGCGGCACATCGATGCGCCGCTCAGGAATCGCGTACCGCGCATCATCGGTCAGATAGTCCATCCGTTGCACCAATGCGATCGGGTGGAATGAGTCGTCGATCGCCCCGGGATTGCGCTGCGGTCCCAATCGCCTTATCCCCATAAGCGACATTGGTACGGGGACCCAGAAAGAGCGCCCCATAGTTTTTCATGTTGTTTAGAAAATAGTCATCATCGGCCGTCATGATTTGCACATGTTCGCTAGCCACTTTGTCCGCTTCAACGACCGCTTCGGCTAAATCATCAACCAAAATGATTTGGCCATAATCGTGCCAAGCTGGCCTAGCAAATTCAGCCGTTGGCAGTGTCTCAAGCTGTTTAGCAATTTCAACCTCAGTTTCTTTGGCTAATTTTTCACTCGTCGTAATTAAAACCGCTGGAGAATTTGGTCCATGTTCCGCTTGACCTAACAAATCGGTAGCAACCATCTCCGCATCGGCCGTGTCATCCGCCACGACCAGAACTTCTGTCGGACCAGCCTGTAAGTCGATCCCAACTATGCCATAAAGCTGACGTTTCGCTTCAGCGACATAGGCATTCCCTGGCCCTACGATCATGTCAACCGCTTCAAGTGTTTCTGTGCCCAGCGCCATCCGTGCCACCGCCTGTATTCCACCAATAATGTGGATCTCGTCCGCACCTGCCAACGCCATCGCCGCCACTGTCGCTTTTGGGATTTCCCCATTCTTAGGTGGCGTACAGCCGATAACCGTTTCCACCCCGGCGACCTTCGCCGTGAGGATGCTCATCTGCGCTGAAGCGACATGGGTAAACCGACCGCCCGGGATGTAGCAGCCGGCCCGATTGACAGGGATATGCTTGTGACCCAAAATAACCCCCGGCATCGTTTCCACTTCAATTTCAAGCATCGAATCACGCTGAAGCTGAGCGAACTTACGCACCTGCTCCATCGCAAAATCGATAACGTCCCTTTCTTCGGCCGACAGCGAAGCG